>JBILPY010000025.1:0-18596 GCA_044373575.1 Prosthecobacter sp.
CCACGGACGCACACGATGGCGCTCCAAGCCCCTATTTCCGGGCATCTCCGTCAGTTTCCGGTCTTTTCCGGGCTGCTCAAACCTGTTGTCGGGTTGCTCTGCTGCTTCACGAGTCCGGCGTTGGCGTCGTTCGTGAGATATTGGCCGAAGTGCGCGGCGCGGCCCATGGCCTCGGTGTGGACGATGCTGACGATGATGCCGAAGTCTTGGTCGCGACACACGGTGTTCGGTCCATCGACGCGAGTTTGCAGTCGCACTTCACTGAGCAATTCATCGAGATAGGCGACCTGCTTTTGCGCGCCGAGCGTGAAAGGATCGTCCTTGGTGATGACGAGCGAGCTGGCGAGGTAGCGGTATTTCAAATCCTCGTGCAGCGGGTCTTTTTCATCCGCAAGACGGTCATTCACGATCTTGGCAAACAGGCTGATGTGCGCCTTTGATGCCTTGCCTGGCAGCGCGACGAGATGCTCGCGGATGCGCGTCAAGGCAGCACGGTTCATGGCTTTGCTGAGATTGATCTGCCCGTTCGAGCTGATGCCGAGCAGGCCATTGAACCAACCGAGGTAAGCTGCGACGCTGTAGTCACTAGGCGCGAGTTTCTCGACCTGCTTGCCATACGCGGCGGCTCCGCGGTTGAAATAGTCCTGCGCTTGCAGATTTTTCTCCTTGTAGCCGACCATGCGCATCTTGTTTTCACTCGCGACGAGTTCCTGGAAGTATTCGAAGTCGCCCCACTCGACGAGCAGTGTGCCTGCGAGCGTGAGCGCTCGCGAGCTGTCTCCGTGGCCTGCGATCCAGCCATCGATGAGTTTCAGTGCAGTTCCGTAGCCTTCACGGACGAGGTCGAGCGTCTGCTGTTCGTCGCGCTGCGTCATGCCGGCGGTTTGCACGTCCATTTTGCGCCAGCGTTCGCCGAGGTTCTTACTCATGCGCGAAAGGATGAGGAAGAACAAAGGCTCATCCATCTTGTCCATCGGTCCAAAGACTTTCTCGATGTGCGTGGTGCGATACGTCTCCGCATTGCTGTAAGCAAGATCGAAGGCCTCGACGACCTTGCTGTAATCCGATGGCGCGATGCCGGCCTGACGAAACAGCGCCATCATGCGCGCGAGACTCTCGATGTTCTTCTCCATCATGATCGGCGTGACCGGAATGCGCGCGTCATCGGGCAAGTTGAACTTGCGGCGCAGTTGCTCGGGGATCTGCGGATTGTGCGTCTTCGCCCATACGCCGAGAAAGTCCTCCGCCAGTGCGGCTCCGGCGCGCGCGCTGCGTTTGCCGATCTCGACGATGCGCTCGGCAGCCTGATCAAAGTTCGCACCCGTCAGGATGAGCCGCGACATGCCGACATCGATGCGGTCTCTCATGCCCGCGCTCAAAGCGGCGAGCCATTTGCCTGTCGGCGCTTGCGGCATCAGATCCTCGGGCAGGACAAAGCGCTGCGGGTTGTTCGTGGCCTTTTGCGTGAAGGTGTTCTCCGCTTCACTGGCCCAAACATCGGCCATCATCTCGATGACCTGCGTCCATGGTTGTTCACCAGGCTTCACGAGGTCGCAGAGCAAGTTTGCGACATTGGCCTGCACGGCGATGTTCTGCGTGCGCGTGACGACTTCCCCGTTGCGGTCGCTCTGCACCTTGCGTTCGAGCGCGGTGAGCAGTTTCATCGCGGTCTCGGGGTTTGATTTGACGAGTTCGGTAAAGACGGGCGCGAGCGTGCTCACCGGCACTTGGGTGATGATCTTTGAGATGTTGCTGATGGGCTTCTGCTTTTCCCAGGCCTTGTTCTTGCCATTGCTGGGTGGCTCCAGCAGTTCACGGATGTTTTCATCCCAGATTTTCTGCACTTCGCTGCGCTGAGTGCTCTCGCGCTGCTCCTGCGTGGCAACAAAAGCCATCAATTCATTGCGCACGCCCTCGTCGGCGATCTCTGCGATCTTGTCATTCGCTGGCAAATACGTGCGCGCGAGATCACGGAAGTTGCCCGCGATGAGCACGCGTGCGGCGAGCAAGCGCCTGCCTGGATCGGTGCCGCCGAACTTGGCGGTGCCTTTTTGCAAACGATCCACCAGCCAAAAGCTCTCGCTCATCGGCACCGCGACGCTGAGGAGTTGGCCGAGTCGGCGGATGTTGTCGTTGTTGAGCTCCGTCGGTGAGACATCGGAGAGCGCGATGATGTCATCGAGGCGCACCACGGGTTTGCGGTTCTCCGTGAGGTCCACGAGCATCTTATTGTAGATCTTCACCGCGAGGTCCTGCGGCATCGCTTTGATTTCCTCGCCAAGCTTTGCCCAATCACCGGTGACAAAGCGCAGTTGGAAGCGGTCGTTGGCGGTCAACGTCGCGGGATCACTGGTGCCGACGCGTTCGAGATGACGCAGGAGTTCGTTGGGATCGCGTGTGAACTTTTGCTGAAGGATCGACTCGTATTCCTTAATGAGCTTCGGGTCCGGCGCAGGTGCTGTAGGCGGTGGAGCGGGAGTCTGCGCGGCAGGTTGTTGAGCTTGCGCGGTCGCGATGAGGGCGAAGGCAAAGCAGAGTCGTAGGCAGTTCATGAGAGTCAGTGGAAAAGTGAAATCGGAGGCGGGACGTTGCAGCTTGGTGAGATCATGATCCCGGCTTGTCGAGTTTCTCGAACTCCTGGAGCGCACCACGACCATCACCATTTGGAACCGGTGGCGCAGGCACGATTCCCTTGGGGCCGTTCAGCAATGCAGCAGCCGCCGCTTTGCCTTTGCCGCCTTCGGCTCCGGGCGTGGCGGGAGTGCCTTTGGCGTCTTCTTTGAGGACGAGCGCGGCTTCGAGATTGAGCTGCTTCGGTGCGATGATTCCCTGCACACCTTGCACTGCGCGGATGGTGCTGATGGCGGCTGCGGGCGGCGGAGGCACGCCTTTGACGGTATTCGGTGGTGTTGCTTGAATGCCATCGACCTTGTTCACGGCTTGTGGTGGCGGAGGAGGTGGAGGCGGCTTCACGCCTTCGACCTTGTTCATGGCTTGCGCAGCAGGCGGAGGCGGCGGCGGAACAGGTTGGATGACACCTGTCGGAGGAGGTGGTGTCACGGGCACGACCGTTGGCGGCGCGATCTTCTTAATGCTTTGCACGGCTTCCTGCTTCACGCCTTTGACACCGTTGATGGCATCAGCAGACGGTGACTGCTGAGCATGCACGAGGCATGTGACAAGCAGTGAAAGGATGATGAGCGTAGTCGTCTTCATTGGTTGGTCGTCTTTGCAAGCTCCGCTGCGACGCGTTCTTCATACTTCTCCAGCGCGCCGGCCTCCTGATGCTCAGCGAGGAAACGGAAGATCTGGCGCGTGCGCTCGGCAAAGGGGCGCCATTCTTCTTCGGCGGCACCGTTCGTCTTCAAGAGATAGGTTGCGTAGTAGTTCGCCTTGCCGAGCATCTCGCGAGTCGCGCGTGTGATCTTCGCGTCCTCGCCGTGAGTCTGCGCCGTCTCACGCAAAAGATCGGTCAGTTCTTCGATGCTGCCCGCGACATCGAGCAACTCCAACTGCGCCTTCGACTTCGCCAGCCGAATCTGATGACGCACGAGCGGCGCTTCGGTCTTTGGCAATTCGGCGCTGAGTTTGTCATACTCCTCGATGATCGTTGCCCAGTCCGGCTCCTTGGCATGCTCGAGTTCGCGGATCTGCTCGACATGCTTGCGCGCCTGGATGCGAGCCAGTTCGTTTTGGCCCTCGTTGAAGTGATAATACACCGCCGCCACGGGACACAGCAGCCAGAGCAAGGTGAAGAACTTCCTCATCGAGCCAGCGCCTCCTTCTTCTGCAAAGTCACGGGTTTCACTGCCGCAGTGCGCACTTTCCAATCGGTGCCGAAGTATTCGAGCGCGACGGGAATCAGCGCATTGATGATCGCGCCGATCACCATCGCGAGTACCGCCCACTGCGCGAGCGTGAGCCCGGTGTGCGGCAGCGCGAGTGGCACCACCAGATCGCCGAGCGCGGCGGTGTCGAGATGCTTCTCGTTCACATTGTGATACGCGCCGAGCAAAGATGTGGCCACACGTTGCAGGGTGTCCGCTTCCTGCCGCGATTGATGACCATCGATGAAGCTGCCCTTCTTTGGATTGCCGACACCGAGCACGAGCACCTCGCGCACGGAGGCCGGACGAGGATTGATCGCCGCGAGCGGGATGGAATCGCCATCCGTGAGGATGATCATGCGCGTGCTGCTCTTCGGAAAGCCCTCCACGATTTCCAAGGTGCGATTGATCGCCGTGCCGAGATCGGTCTGGCCGACCGGCATCGCATAGGTGAGCGGCAAGCCATTGAACACATTCCGGACCAGTTCAGGATCGCGCGCCTCCATCACCACCGGCAGCGAGTCGGTGTAAAAGCCCACCACGCCGAAGCGCAAGTTCCCGCTCACACGCTGCAAGATGCCTTCGACCACATCCTTCATCCGATCATGCCGTGTCACCGTGCCGTCCGGCCCTGCGTCCGGCAAATACATGCTCGGCGACAAATCCGCGACGAACACCAAGCGCGTCGCCTCCGCATAATGGCGCTCCTTCGCCGATGCATCATCCGGCGCTTCGAGCTTCAGCATCCATAAGGTCGTCACGCCCCAGGCAAACGCCGTCAGACTCGCGACTCGTAGCCAAGGCACCACATTCGTCCATGCCTTCGCGCCTTGCGGCCCAAACGCCAGCCGCGCCGTCACACGAATGCGTCGCGCATGTATCCACTCGGCAAGCGAGACAAGCAGGAGGACGGTGGCAGCAGCAATCAGGGGGATCATTCGTGAACGGGGCGATGCTAACGGCTGTGGCGCAGGCTTTCTAGCCCGGGATGAACCGGTAGATTCGATTGGTAATCGAAGCCCAGCGGATTCGACTGCCAGTCGAATCCATGAAGGCATCGAAGGCGTGAACATCCTCCCGCACCTCCAAGGCGAAAACACCACCGCGCCGCATGACACGCTCGTCTGGCACTTCGGGCCGCAAAAGGCCATACGGTGTGGCAACGGGAAGCTCGGCAATGTCCGCGACATGGAATCCAAGGCGCAGTCCAACTGGCAGCTTTACGATTTGAGCACCGACATCGGCGAAACCTAAAATCTCGCTGCTGACAAGCCCGAACTCGTTGCGGGGTTTCCAAAGCCTGGGACTACTGAAACGTGAAAAACATACCACCCCAGTGGCACGGCAGCCCGAATGAAGATCCCACTGCGCCTCAAAAACCGGCGAAGAAGAGGAAATGATTCCGGCCTCTATGAATCTCTATTAATTCGCCAGAACCTTGGTGATCGCCTCTGCGACTTTCCTGGCCAGAAACTCATAGCCTTCTGCGCCGTAGTGCAGGTCCTTGGGATTGTGCAGGCGATCAAACTCAGGCGTCATGTGTGCGTTGAGGTCGTCGGTGATGACGCCGTTCTCAGACATGACACGGGCGGCAATGTTGTTGTATTCCTTCACGCTGCCGAAACGGCGTGGAGGATGCAGTTCACCTTCGGGAATCGGGGTGGTACTGGCCCAGATAAGCGTAGCACCCGTCTGCTTCATGCGGGCAACAAGTCTGCGGAGATTCTTTTCGTAATCGGCCACCTCGACCTGCCGTTTGCCATCGGGCATGAACTTCAAATCATGAATGCCCCAGTTGAAGTGAATGACATCCCATTTTCCGGTCCCGAGCCACTTCTCGATATTCGCGATGCCATTCTTCGTCGGGCCGCCATTTTGTGGGATGCGATGCACATTCGCCTTTCCCTCCAAAAGCTTCCGAGTTGGCAATGTGTAGCCCATCGAGATCGAGTCGCCGATGATCAGGACGCGTGGCAGACCAGCCACATCCTGGATCGGTGCAGTGACCGGACTCGGAGCACGTTTGGACTTTGCCTCCGGCTTTGGAGTCTGGGCCTGAAGAGTCAGAGCCAATGGCAGGAGGAAGAGAAGGGCGAGTTTCATGAGGATGGCTGGAACGCGGTGATCTGGAAGATTTGAGCAGGAAAAGACGAGCTTCTTCAGTCGGAGCCAATTCAGCGACTTCATCTATTCGACTTCCAGCGTGATACCTCTAGGCTCAGCGCCAGTTCCAGCCATGGCACGCTCATCACGAAAACTATCCGAGAACCAGCCAGATCTTATTGCCGTTCAGGCAGGCGATGGCATGGCGATGACACGTCGGTTCCTCGGCTGGGATGCCTCTCTCGTGCAGTCGGTGGCGGCTCATCTCGCGGCGGTGTGGGATGGTATCGGAGCGCTGGATTTGAGCGAATGGCTCATCGTGGTGCCGACCCGCAATGCGAGCCGCCGATTACGTGAAGCTTTGGCCATCCATGCGGCGACGAAGAATGCAGCCGTGCTGCCGCCTTTGACCGTGACGCCGGACTTCCTGACATCGCCCGAGCGAGTGGCGGACATGCAGGCGGCAGGGCGTGTGGAAACGCTGTTACTTTGGGCGGCGGAGATGCTGCGGATGAATCTGGATGATCACCGCCAACTCTTCCCCGTCGATCCTGTGGAGCGAAACTTCACCTGGGCGCTGAAGACGGCGAATGATCTGCTGCAAGTGCGCGAGACGCTGAATGAAAATGGCCTGAGCCTGTGCGATGCAGCGCGGATGCTGGAGAACTCCGAGATGGAGCCGGAGCGCTGGCGTGATCTCGCCAAACTAGAACGCGAATGTGTGCGAGCGACGGAAGCGAATGGCTTCACCGACTGGCAGGTGGCGCGGCGGCGTGCGGCGAGCACAGGAACACTGCCGGACAGTGTGAAGCGCATCGTCATCGCGGGGGTGCTCGATCCCTCTGTGCTGGCGATCCAGGCGCTGGAGCGTCATTCACAGCGCATCCCGGTGGAGGTGTTGATCTTTGCTCCGAACGCAACGCACAGCGGCTTCTTTGACCTGTGGGGTCGGCCTGTCGCTGAGGCATGGCTCACGCAGCCGATTCACATCCCGACGCCGGAGAGCACGATCCATCAGGGCAGCTCACCTGCGGAGCAGGCTGCGGCGGCGATGGAGATTCTCGCGGCCTATCCAAATCCAGGTGCGGTGGCAGCCATCGGTGTGGCGGATGCTGAAGTCTCAGCACCCCTGGAGAAGACGCTCGCCGAAAATGACATCGGGGCCTATGACCCGGCGGGCAAGCGCATGGGCACGCATGGCGTGTTTCATCTGTTGCGTCTGCTGAGTCAGCTCAGCGCCTCACGTTCCTTCGGCACCGCAGCGGAGATGATGCGTTGCCCTGATGTGGTGGAGACGGTTCGCCGAAAAGCCGAGGAACAAACGGGCACGCGGCCAAGTTTGCCGCAGTTGCTCAAAGACTTGGATGACCTCGCCGTCAAAGCGCTGCCAGACACCCTGGATGATGCCATCGAGCTGGCTCCGCGAGTGTCGGAAGAGAGCCTCATTATTGTCGGCCTGAGATGGCTGGATTCTGTGTTGAAAAACCTCGCGGGAGCGAACTTCGGCACGGCGCTGACCGACTTCCTGGCGGATGTCTTCGCCGCGCGTCGCTTCCGCAGTGATCGACCTCAGGACGCCGTGTTCGCTGCCATCGCAGATCAAATTGCACAGGTGCTGGATGCACTGGAAGGGCCTGCGGCATCACTGTTTCCGAGTTCGCTGTCGTCTGGCAGTCGCTTGGAGCTTCTGCTGCGCGTGCTGGAGGAGCAGGTCTTCTATCCCGAGCGCGCAGCGCGTGACATTGATCTGCAAGGCTGGCTTGAGCTGCTCTGGGAAGACGCCCCACATCTCATCGTCACCGGTATGAATGATGGCAAAGTGCCCGAGTCGATCATGGCACATCAGTTCCTGCCGGACTCGGCTCGGCGCGCGCTCGGCCTGCGAAACAACGACACGCGCTTCGCCCGCGATGCCTGCCTCATGACGATCATCATCGAGCATCGTCAGCGCACCGGCGGGCGGGTGGACTTCATTTTTGGTCGCACGGGCGCTGCGGATGAACCGCTGCGGCCATCACGTCTCTTGTTTCAATGCCCCGATGCCGATCTACCAGAGCGCACGCTACATTTCTTCAAGAAGCCGAAGCTGCGCAGTGATCCGATGGCCTGGCAGCTCGCCTGGCAATTAAAGCCACAACCTTTGCCCGACGATGCGGCGATCTTCAGCAAGCTGAGCGTCACCCAGTTCCGCGACTACCTCGTCTGCCCGTTCCGCTTCTACTTGAAGCACGGTTTAAAAATGAAAGAGGTCGATGCCTCACGCACGGAGATGGATGCGATGGAGTTCGGCAGCCTGCTTCATGCCGTGCTCGAAAAGTTTGGCAAAGAAAGTGAGGCCGCGAATTCGACCAATGCCAACGTGATCCGCGCGGAGCTGCATCGCCTGCTCGAAAGCCATCTGCACGGCACCTTTGGCGCACGCTTGACCGTGCCGGTGATGATCCAGTGCGAGTCCGCGAAGCAGCGCCTGTCCTGGTGGGCAGAGCGCGAGACCGAGGAGCGAGCGAAAGGCTGGCGCATCGTGGCTGCGGAGACACGCATCAGCCCCGAGGGCAATCCCTGGACGCTGGCGGACATGATCGTCAGCGGCGTGGTGGATCGTGTCGAAGTTCATCCGCAGCTCGGTGTGCGCTTGATCGACTTCAAGACCTACTCGCCCACCGTCGCAGGCAAAGGCGAGAGCAAGAGCGTGGAGGATTACCATCTCACGAAGCTCAAGCGCACCGAAGACGAAGCGAACTTCCAGCCCTGGATGCTCACTGAAAACAGCAGGGGCGAACTCTGCCGCTGGACAGATCTGCAACTGCCTCTCTACCGCCTCGCGATGGAGCGTCATCATCCTGGTGCGGAGATCCACACCGCCTATGCCACACTTGGCAAAACAAAGGCTGATATCGCGCTCGATGCCTGGCCTGATCTCGAAGGCCCACTCCTGCGAAGCGCCCGCGCCTGTGCGGAGGGCATCATCGCAGCCATTCGTGACCGCACCTTCTGGCCACCCTCCGATAAGCTAACTTACAGCGATGACTTCGGGCATCTCTTCTTCGGCGATCCACACGCGGCGGTGGATGCGAGCTTGATCTCAACCCAGGAGGCCGCATGAGCACACGCAACGCCATCCCCAATGAAATGATTCTCGCCTCGGCGGGATCAGGCAAGACGTGGCAGCTCACGAATCGCTTCATCGCTCTGATGGCGCAGCAATTACTGGCCGGTCAGGAGGTGACGCCGGAGCGCATCGTGGCGGTCACGTTCACGCGGAAAGCGGCGGGCGAGTTCTTTGATTCGATCCTTGTGAAGCTCGCGAAAGCGGCCTCGGACCCGAAGTTCGCGAAGACGCTCATGGGCGATGAATCCATCGACCCCGAAGTCGTGAATGATCCGTTGCGACAGATCATGCGCGAGCTGACACCAGACCACTTCCGCGCGCTGCTGCGAGTCTTCATCTCGCGAATGCCACGCCTGTTCCTCGGCACCTTGGACGGCTTCTTTTCGGCCATCCTGCGCAGTTTCCCGGCAGAGTTTGGCCTCGCGGGAGACTTCGAGATTTTGAGCGATCACCAGGGCTCCATCGAGCGAGCGCGCGTGTATCGCTCGGTCTTCCAGCGCACACTGCCTGGCCTCAAATCGCGCACGGAAGGCATCGCAGCGCAGAAGGATTTCCTGGAGGCATTTCGACGTGCAACCTTTGGCAAAGAAGAGTCCAGCATCCGCGCCGTGTTGGATCAATTCGTCGAAAATCAGCACGGCATCCTACTTCATGCCGCACGTCAGGAACTCTGGGGTGATGCAAAGTCGATCTGGCCCAAAGGCTGCCACTGGCTGGGATCGACCATCAAACTCGATGAAGAATTCGCGCGCCTGTTTGCTCACTTTGAAAGCGAAGACGTGAGTGAAAAGTCCTGGGAGTTCTGGCGCGAGTTTCGTGAGCAAGCCGTGTCTCATATTCCCGGCGGTAGCCTGCCAGCACGCGTGAAGTTTTTTGTCGGCAAAGCTCTGGAATGCTGGCAGGACATTGAATCCAAGAACTGCACGCTGACGGTGAATCGTCAGAAGCAGAAGCTCGAAGGCCGGACCTGCGATGTCTTCAAAGCCATCATGACCCACATCGTCGGCGCCGAGATCACGGTGCGTCTGGAGCGCACGCAGGGAGCCTGGCAGGTGCTGAATTTGTTCGAGCAAAGCTGGTCTCAGCAGGTGCGGCGGCGTGGTCGGCTGACCTTCCAGGACATGGAACTGATCCTCGCTGGACATGAGTTTGCCAAGGATCTGCCACGCCCCATGCTCTCGCAGGTGCCGGGTGACGAAGAGCGGCTGCGCATCGACTACCGTCTCGATGCGCGCTACGACCACTGGCTGCTCGATGAGTTTCAAGACACGAACTACACGCAGTGGTCCGTGATCGAGAACCTCATCGACGAAGCCGTTCAGGACACCTCCGATGAGCGTACGCTCTTCCAGGTCGGCGATGTGAAGCAGGCCATCTACGCTTGGCGCGGCGGTGACACGCGTCTCTTTGACGATGTAGCCGCGCGCTACAATTCCGGCGCTGTACAGCGCATCCAAAAGCGCCCGCTGAATGTCTCCTGGCGCTCTGGGCATGATGTGATCGACATGGTGAATCGCATCTTTGGCGATGCAGCCGCCCTGGCAGAAATGAAACTGCCAGTGGAGACTCAGAAACGCTGGCCCTGGCAGAATCATCAGGTGGCAGGCAGCCATGACAAGCTGCCCGGATATGCCGCGCTACTGAACCCACAGCCTGAAGATGGCGAGAAGGTGCAGGAGTCAGATCGCTTCAAACTGATCTCGGGTTTGCTCGAAGAAATCCAACCCGTAGCTCGCGGATTGAGCTGCGCGATCCTCGTTCAGGAGAACCGCACAGGGCGTGCCCTCGTGGATTACCTGCGCGCGCATTCGCCCTCTCGCATCCCCGTGATGTGTGAATCGGAGATCGCCATCGCCACGGACAATCCCGTGACTTTATCTCTGCTCAGCATCCTGAAATGCGCTGCGCATCCTGGCGATACGATGGCGTGGCAGCATCTGCGCATGACGCCCTTCCGTGCTGTCTTCGATGCCGCTGAGATGAACACCGGCAAGCTTGCCGCCGAGGTGCTGCGACAGATCTTTGACGACGGCTTCGAATCTACGCTGAGACACTGGCAACGCGAGCTGGTGAAGTCGGGCACGGCCCTCGACACCTTTAGTCATCGCCGAGTCGAGGATCTAGCTCTCGCCGCGCGCATCTTTGATCAAGGAGGCAGCCGAAACATCGACGAATTCCTCGCCTATGCCGAAGGTTACACCGTGCGAGAGCCTGATACGCACAATGCCGTGCAGGTGATGACGATTCACAAGTCCAAGGGCCTCACCTTTGACTGCATCATCCTTGCTGACCTCGAAGGTAATTCGATGACGACCGTACGCCGTGGCATCGGTGTGAAGCATGGTGAAAAGCGCCATGTGCAGTGGGTCTTCGATCTGCCATCGAGTGACATTGTGAAGGCCGATCCCGTGCTCGGCGAATACCGCGAAGAGCGCGAGGCCGAAGCAGCCTACGAGGAACTCTGCAAATTCTATGTGGCTCTCACGCGTGCCAAACATGCGAACTACCTGATCGCTGAGCCGCGCAAAGAGTCGTCGAAGTCGAACAACTTCATCAAGCTGCTCAATCTCACGCTTGGCGATGAAAAGGAACCTGTGCCGACACACTTCGGCAATGTCCCAGCCGACATCGTTTATGAAAGCACCACGAAAGCGACTAATCGACGCTGGTTTGAAGCCGTGAAAGCCAAGCCAGCCGAGGAACCTACCTCCAGCGAGATCATCAGCGTTACTTCGGAAGGTCGATTTCGCCCGCAGCGCCGCACGCCGAGCGGTTCAGAAACAAGCGAGGTCACGGCGAAGCAGCTCTTCTCACGCGGCGGACGTTTTGCACGATCCTACGGCACACTGGTTCATGCCTTGTTCGAGCAGATCGAGTGGCACGATGAAATGGATGTCGCCAGCCTTGAGAGACTCTGGGCGGCGGTGCCCTGCGCCGATGAAAGTGTGCGCACGCGTGCTCTGGAAGAAGTGCGGCGTTGTCTCGAAGCGCCCGCAGCTCGTGCCATTCTCAGCAAACCCTCGCCACAGGCCGAGTGCTGGCGGGAAAAGCGCTTCGAGATCCTACTGAAGGGCGAATGGCTCTCAGGCACCTTCGACCGTGTCATGATCGAACCCGACCGCGCCACGATCCTCGATTTCAAAACCGACAAGGTGGAGACTGACGAAGCCTTTGCAGCGCGAGTGGAAGGCTACACGCCGCAGCTCGAAACCTACCGCGAGGTGCTCTCACGCATGACCGGACTCCCGCAGACGGCGATTCACTGCCGCCTGCTCTTCACGCATCGCCGTGAAGTGGTGACGGTTTAGACATTGAAGCGCCACTCTACGACGTCGCCGTCGCGCATGACGTATTCTTTGCCTTCGATGCGCAGCTTGCCTGCCTCACGGCATTTGGCCTCGGAGCCGAGTGCCACGAGGTCATCGAAATGCACGATCTGGGCGGCGATGAATCCGCGCTCAAAGTCGCCATGGATGACACCAGCAGCCTGCGGAGCCTTCATGCCTTTCGTGATGGTCCAGGCGCGGGTTTCTTTTTCACCCGTGGTCAGGTAGGTCTGGAGACCGAGCAGGGCATACACGCTCTTGATGAGCTGATTCACACCGCTGTCCGTGACGCCGAGATCCGCGAGGTAGGCCAAGGCATCTTCATCGGGGAGATCGACGAGTTCATTCTCAATCGCAGCGCTGACGACGCAGGCACTGGCGGCGTGTGCATGGCTGACGTATTCGCGCACCTTCGACACGAGCGGGTGTTTATCCGGCTCCTTCGACGCGGAGGCGAGGTCGGACTCGGCCACGTTGCATGCATAGATGCAAGGCTTGCCGCTGAGGAGGAAGAAGGACTTCAGAACCTTCTTCTCTTCATCGTTCAACTCCAGAGTGATGGCAGGCTTCATGGCATCGAGATGCGGCATGAGCTTTTGGCAGAGCGCGTTTTCGGCCACGGCCTCTTTGATGCCGCGCTTTGCATCTTTTTCGGTGCGGCTGAGGCGTTTGCTCACGCTGTCCATGTCTGCAAGGATGAGTTCAGTATTGATGACCTCAATGTCGCGGATCGGGTCCACGCTGCCAGTGACATGGGTGATGTCGCCATCTTCAAAGCAGCGCACGACATGGACGATGGCGTCCACCTCACGAATGTGGCTGAGGAATTTGTTGCCGAGTCCTTCGCCCTGGCTGGCACCCTTCACGAGACCGGCGATATCGACAAACTCGATAGCCGCTGGGACCAGCTTGCTGGAGCCGCTGATCTTGGAAAGCACGGCGAGTCGCTCATCCGGCACGATGACGACGCCCTGATTGGGCTCGATGGTGCAGAATGGATAGTTCGCTGCCTCCGCCTTGCGGGTGCGGGTTACAGCATTGAAGAGAGTAGATTTGCCTACGTTTGGGAGGCCGACGATTCCAGCTTGGAGCATAAGGGCGGCGAGAATCGCGCCGAAGGGGGGATGCGCAATCGAAAAAGCACCCTGATACCTTTCAGCAGAAGCCTCACGGTTTGACCGATTTGCGCCGCAGTTGCTCCAGCCACGACTCCACGGCGTCTTGCTTTTCCTGTGCGCTGGTGATTCCTCGGGTGGCTCTGCCTTTGAGCACTTCAATGATCATGTCCTCCCGCCGTTGCACTCGAAACTGGTCGAATGTCAGCCCTTTGGATCGCAGACTCTCCTCGAAAGCCGAACGACTGCCACCGAAGTGCTGGCGAATGATTTGGGTGATGTCCGCATCTACAAAGTCCTCTTTGATCGTGCCGCCCATGCGCTGAAATTCAGCCAACATGAGCGCCCGATCATCAGGTAGGGCATAGGCTTCTTCAAAGAGTTGGTCGAGAGTTGGCACGTCTGGGGTCGCTTTTGTGCGACGGGGCTTCATCGCGACAAGCTGCTGACCAGCGATGAGAGCCGGAGCTTTGACAGGAGCATCCGCCAGCGGCGTCGGAGAGTGTACCGGTGTTTTTTCAAGCCAGACAAAGAGAAGTCTGGCGGCAACGACCACCGAGGCAGTGGTAAGAGTAACGATTTTGGTGGTGGACATAACACTGAGAAGGATGGGTACGGAAGTGCGGACAACTCCGGCAAAACGGATGCCCGTCATGGCGAGTTTGCCAAGTGAGGCCGTCAGCGTGTCGGGGATGGATGTCTGTTCCAAATGAACGCCGAGCAGCCCTGCCAGCCCAGTGCCGGAAACAACACCCTTCTGGCGCAGAACATCGCGTAACAACTGAAGAGCAGACTCCAACTGGCGCGACACCGTGGACTGACTGACTCCCATGCGACTGGCCAAGTCACGCTGTCCGCGCTGCTCCAAAAAATGCTCGATGAGCAATCGCTGGGCGGCTTCCGGCAGCTCCTGCAAGGCTTCATCCAGTACGGGTTCTATCTCTCGCCAGCCAGCCTCTGAAGCCTCTCCCTGCACGGGCAGCACACTGGCGGCTTCTTGCTCATGATGATGCCGACGCTTTTCCCCACGCAGTGCATTGCACGCCTTTTGGCGCGCCACATGATGCAGCCATGCGGCCACAGAAGTTCGGACAGTTTCTGCCCGCCGGGCCAGAGCCAGAAAGGTGTCCTGCGCCACTTCCTCAGCCAGCGCTGCATCCTGTGTGATGCGCTGTGCAGCGGAAAATACCATGCCGGCGTGAGCGCTCACCAGCTTCTGAAAAGCCGTGGTATCACCATCGCGGTGATAGCGCTCCAGGAGGTGTAAGTCGGTGTCCATTGAGTGATGGGGGCTTTTATCCAGAATGCCACCGCCCGGAACGACTTGATGCAAAATAATTGAGAGCGGGCCTCAAAGTCTGTTTGGAAGATATACCCGTCCTTATCCCGCGTTGTTCCCTGCTCCAGCCATGAATCGCCGCCACTTCCTCCAGTCCACCACAACCGCTGCCGCCACCTTCGGCTTTCCCGCCATCCTGCGTAGTGCCTCGCCGAACTCGATGCTCCAGGTCGCCAGCGTCGGCGTGGCGCGCATGGGTGGAAACACGATGCGCAGCGTGGCTCGGCACGAGAAGGTGAAGATCGTCGCGATCTGCGATGTGGACGCGAAGCACATGGCCATGGCGGCAAAGGATTTCGCAGACGCCAGCCAGCACAAAGACTGGCGCGAGCTGCTGGCGAGCCATGCAGACAAGTTTGATGCCATCACCATCGGCACGCCGGATCACAGCCACGCGGGCCCATGCGTGACGGCTTTGCGGGCGAAGAAGCACGTCTATCTCCAGAAGCCCATGGCACCCACGCTGCATGAATGCCGTGCGATCACGCAGGAAGCCGTGAAGGCGGGTGTGGTCACTCAACTCGGCAATCAGGGCCGATCCAGCATCGAGGCGCGGATGACGGTGAAGATCATCCAAAGCGGAGCCATCGGCAAGGTGAAGGAAGTTATCATGTGGGAGAACAAGCCGCTGAACTGGTGGCCAAAGAACACCGAACTGCGCGCGAAAGCGGATGCCCTGCCGGAGGGGCTCGACTGGGATCTCTGGTGCGGGGTGAGATCACCTGTGCCCTTCCTGGAGCAAACCTATCATCCGCAAAACTGGCGCGCGTGGTTCGACTTCGGTTGCGGAGAGATGGGTGACATGGGCTGCCATCATTTCGACACGACTTTTGATGCGCTAAAACTCGCCCAACCCAAGCGCGCACGGCTTACCCATGGCGGCAGCAGCGGCCCACTCTGGGGTGAAAACCGCATCGTCGAGATCGACTTCGAGGGCAGCGAATACACCGCTGAAGACACGGTGCGCGTCACTTGGAATGACGGCGGTGTCGAGCCCGACATGACGAAGGTGAAGATGCCGAAGGTGCTCACGAAGTTCCCCGCATCCGGCACATTCTGGGTCGGAACGGAAGGTAGTATCTTCAAGCCCTACGGCCAGCGTCCCTTTGTGCTGCCAGAAGAGGATTTCACCGCCGAGAAATATCCGAAAGGTCTCAAAGGTCAGGACCATTATCACGACTGGGTGGATGCCATCCTCGCGGGCAAGAAGAGCTGTGCCGACTTCAGCCACGGCGGCCCGCTGACGGAAAGCGTGCTCGTCGGCACGCTCACAGATCGCTTCCCTGGCCAGTGGCTGGAGTTTGATCGCGAGACCTGCCAGATCAGCAATCACGAAGCCGCCAACAAACTGGTGAAGCGTGACTACCGCGACGGCTGGAAGGTCGAAGGACTCGGCTGATTGATGCTGCCGCTTCAAAACTTCTTCACCTGCTCAAACATCCCGGCAGTCCGCAGCCTGGCCACTGCGCCTACGGGTGTAGGCTTACTAGCCTGGGCGGCGGTCGTAGCCTTCCACATGCCCAGCAGCGCCTCGCCGCGTGTTCGCCCCATCGGCTTCGAGGCCGCTGATCCGGCCTCGCGCACTACTTTGACGAGTTCCATCGGCTTGGCTAATAGTGGCGGTGGTGTTGTCGAGAGAATCAACAAGCCCTAGAAGCCTGTTATTGAGGCGGAGCAAAAAGATGGGATCTCAGCTAAACCCGATGACTCTGCGCAAGAGTTCGATGTTAATAATCTTAACGTGCAATTGGTTCTGGAATGCGTTTATCCAGACGCAAACTTTGGGAAAGACCCAACACGGTGGGGCGATGTTTTAAACGACCACACTTACTGCCTGGCCCTCATGTCTCGTATCAGCGCGGTCTTGGCTTCCCAATCATTTGGCTGCGTCTTCAACTCGCCGGACACCGCGCTTACTGCTGCAATCGGCGACTTCGTCGCCAACGACAAGAGGCTTCTGCGAATCTGTCTGAGCGGCGTCGCTTACGAGTTCAAGGCGAGAGAGATCGTTGCAAATGTCATCGGGAGGCATCTGTTGAACATGGCACACAGCGGCTCGTTTGCAGCTTCACCAGTTGTTATTGTCGATGAGGCACACAATTTTCTTGGCAGGCAAATTGGTGGAGAGGATGCCGTGGCCCGGCTTGATGCGTTTGAGTTGATCGCAAAGGAAGGACTGAAGTTTGGTTTAAACATTTGCCCCACCACACAACGGCTACGCGACATCACCGAGGGAGTGTTGAGCCAGATGGGAACAATCATTGTCCACCACCTGACGAATGACCGCGACCGCGAGGTAGTGAAACGAGCATGTTGAGAGATCGACCGCTCCGCTTCGTCCTTCCTTCCAAACCTGAAGCCGGGTGAAGCCGCGATCATTGGAGCGGATTTCCCGATACCGTTAACGATTCAGACATTCCCGCCCGAGGCTCAGCCAAAGTCAGACGGACCGAAGTATCAGAAGTGCTGGCAGCCTGTTCCAATCGCGCCATGAGCCTCAACGAATCTTGAATGGTTTCAGCACCCGCCAGTGAGGCAGAGACGAGAACGAAGTAGGTGAAGAACGATTTCGTGATTCGTAGATTCGACTGGCAGTCGAATCCCGAGGGATTTTCGGCCTCGATTGGCAATCGAAGCCACACCATGAAATCCAGCGCCTGTCTTCTCATTGCATTCCTCTGCGTCTTATCTCCTGCGGATGCTGCCAATCTCAGCACGCCGATCGAACAAGCCTGGGAGGTCACTTGGAGCCGCTTTTATCTGCCGAAGGTACAGACCTTTGGCGATTACCTCAGCAGCTACGAGAAGGGCAAGGAACAAGCTCATCTGCCGACCGCCGACGAGGTGAAGCGGCAATATCCCAATCCCTGCGGCTACAGCACGGGTATGGAGGATGGTGCGATCCTCGGTGGCGCGATGCTGAGCGTGCTGTGTGATCGGTTTGAGGTCACGAAGGACGAATCGCTGCGAGAGAGGGCGGCGAGTGTTTTTGCCGGACTCAAGCGCTGCGTCACGGTGCATGGCGTGAAGGGCTTCGTGGCGCGCAATGTGTGCCCGGAGGATGCCACGAGCACTTACATCAACTCGTCACGCGATCAGGTGACGCACTTCGTTCACGGGCTGTGGCAGTATTATCACAGCCCGCTGGCGGATGAGGGCACGAGGCAGCAGATCCGTGTCATCCTCGCCGATGTGGCGGAGCGGATGATCGCGTTCGTGACGCCGGAGAATGACTTCGATTTCTGCCGTGTGGATGGCACGCGCTGCCCGCTGGGCATCTGTCGCATGTGGAAGGTGCAGTCGCATGAGGCGGCGAGGTTGCCGATGATCTACGCGGCGGCGTGGGATGTGACGAAGAACGAGCGCTACCGCGAGCAGTGGCGGAAATATGCCGCCGAGGCCATCGCGCAGTCAGCGAATCCCGGCGAGAACAAACCTGCCTACGCTCTGCTGCAGATGCAGTGCTCGCTGGAGCTTCTTCACGCCCTGGAGCCTGATGTGGCGCTCAAAACACAAATCCACGCGCACATGCTTCACGTCCGTGATCTGGCTGCGAAGCGATTCACGAGCGTCCTGGCTCAAATCGAGAAAAAGAGCCCCGAAGAGATGCAGATGCTCGGTCCCGACTGGCGCACGGTCCCCGAGTGGAAAAACCAAAAGGGCTACCCGAATCCGCAGTGGGGGCCGTTTCGTGAGATCTGGCATCTCACTCGTGAAGCGGGCGAATCCGCGCTCATTTTGCTCATGGTCGATTCGCCGTCGCTCACGAAGCAACAA
>JBILPY010000291.1:0-5673 GCA_044373575.1 Prosthecobacter sp.
GCCGACACGCCGACCCAACCGGCAACACCCTGGCCCCGCTCAATTTTGAAGACTTCATCCCCGCTGCGGAGAATCCTCTGAGCAAGGCGAGCGATGGGAAGCCGGTGGGATTGGAGCCGGGGGTGGTGGTTAGGTGATAATGACCCGCCCACCGCTGCACCATCGGAAACAACGGTAACAAAGGCGAACTGAAGGCACTTGCCAAATCCGGCAACGATCTGAATGGCCCGCCAGTGGCACGTTGTTTAAGCCTGGCTATACCGACTCCCCTTTCACAAAGTCCGGCATGAGGCGGATCATCTTCGTCTTGGCGGCCGGGTTTTCCAGCAAGGAACGGGCAGCTTTGACAGCGTGACGGACGAAAACTTCGTGCGGAATGGCATAGTGGGACACGGCGGGTGTGATCCACGCGGCGGCGGGGCTGCTACCACAATGGATCACCGCCATATCCTGGGGGATGCGCATGCCTTTTTGGAGCAGATGTGTCATCACCGTGAGGATGGCCCGAGGCTGGGTCACGACGAAAGCGGTGGGCGGCGATGATGCCTTGACGGCACCGTCCACCACCGAGCGCACATGTCCGGGATAGTCGTCGTGAAGCAGCACCTGCAAATGCGTGTCGGGTGTGCCTGCGAGCACATCGCGCAGGCCCTTCTCACATTCGCGTTCACCATCAAAGCGGCTGCGCGTCATGACGAGCGCGATGCGACGGTGGCCTTTGCGCAATAGCAAGGATCCCGCGTGGCGCCCAATGGCGTGGTAGTCCGCATCGATGGAGGTGATGCTGTTTTGCAGGCCGCAGGAGCCGAGCACGAGGCATGGGAGGCGCTCTCGCAGAAACCAGCGCTGCATCGGCTCGCGTGACCCGAGGATCATCCACGCGGCGGCGGGATGGGCCTGTGTGAGTTTTTTCAAGGCATGCTCCGGGCGCTCGGAGAAGCACGCTTTGCTGGCATGAAACACCAGCTCGCAGCCCAAGCTGGTGAACCCCGCGCGGAGCTGGTCCATAATCGCTGTGGTGAGCATCGCGAGTTCGCTAAAGGGGATCGGCGAGAGGATGCCGAGAATGGCTTTTTTCAAAGAACGCGCGCGTCCGACCTTCGGTGCGGTGATACGACGGCGCTGGCGCTGCGTGGAGGTGATGCAGCCCTCGCGTGCCAGTTCGTCCAGCGCGGCACGCAGCGTGTCGCGGCTCACCTGCAAGTGCGCGGCAAGCTCGCGCTCGCCTGGCAGGTGATCCTGCCAGCGGCCATGTTGAATGTTCTCGCGCAGGATCTGCACCGTCTGGGCGACGAGTGACAGGCGCTGTGGCGTGCGGTGAGGTGGTGGGTGCTTCTTCATCTGGTCGGGTAAACCCACCAGCAGACTACGTTTGGCAAATCATCGGCTGCAAACGAAAATCGAGCCTCATGAACCTCCCGGACACCGACTCTCTAATCCACGATTACGAACGCGATGGCGTCATCCGCGTGCGCGGCCTTTTCAGCGCCGATGAAGTCGCCGCCCTTCGCTCCAAACTGGAGCGCTACATGCGCGAGGACCTCGCCTCAAAGCCCGCTGACGCCCGCACGCTGGAGCCGGATGGGAAAACGGTGCGCAATCTCTGGCGGCTGGAGATTCACCATCCCGCCATCCTGCCCATGGTGGAGAAGCCGGAGATCATCGCGCTCGTTTCTAAGCTCGTGCATGGCGAACCGGTGCTCATGGGCGTGGAGACTTTCAACAAACCGGCCCGCGTGGGCTCCGGCGTGCCCTATCACCAGGACAACGCCTACTTTTGCCAAACGCCGCCCGACATGCTAACCATCTGGATCGCCATGGACGCCGTGACGATGGCTAACGGCCCGGTGTATTATGTGCGCGGCTCGCAAAAAACGGGCATGCTGCCCACGAAACTCTCCGGCGTGAAAGGGAACTCCATCGGCCTTGCCGAAGCGCCGGACGTGCCGCTGGACGAGCAGTTCTGCGGCCTGCTGGAACCGGGCGATGCGCTCATTCATCAGTGCGAGACGATCCACCACTCCGCACCGAACACGAGTGACTACCCGCGCCTCGGCCTGCTGCTCGTCTATCGCGGCAAACACACGCAGACCGATCCGAAGCTCAAAGCCGCCTACACTGCTGCCCTCAGCGCCACGCCGCCCGCATAAATGAGCAAACGCTACCGCCAATGCATCCTCGCCACGTGCTGCGTGCCGTGGCGCGAGGACTTCACTTTTGATGAGGCGCTGTTTCGCGCCCAGGTGCGTCATTTGATAGCCGGAGGCATTCGCGATCTCTACACCTTCGGCACCGCAGGCGAGGGCTACGCTGTCACGGAGCGGCAGTTCGATGAGATCACGCGCGTCTTCCTTGATGAAACACAAATCGAAGGCGTGCAGACCATGATTGGTCTCATCAGCCTCTCCCTGCCCAGCATCATCGAACGCATCGAACGTGCCCGCGACATGGGCGCACGGCGTTTTCAGCTCAGTTTGCCGAGCTGGGGCAAAC
The DNA here is from genome assembly GCA_044373575.1 of Prosthecobacter sp. Lineage (GTDB taxonomy): Bacteria > Verrucomicrobiota > Verrucomicrobiia > Verrucomicrobiales > Verrucomicrobiaceae > Prosthecobacter. The sequence goes on from JBILPY010000291.1 coordinate 2,494, forward strand.
TCAGCGATACCGAGGTGGATGTGTTTTTCCGTGAGACCTGCGGGCGCTTTACGGATTGCGAGTTCCTGCACTACAACCTCCTGCGCACGCACCGCCTCATCACGCCCGCCGAGTATGGCGTGCTCGCGCAGTGCCATCCCAACCTCGTCGCGACGAAAAACAGCACCACCGACCTCGAACGCCTCCGCGGCCTGCTCACCGAGGCCCCGCAGCTCCAGCATTTCATTACCGAAGGCGGTTTCGCGGAAGCCGCGATGATGGGCGAGTGCGGTTTCCTCATCTCACTCGCGAACACCAACCTCGCCCTCGGCCGCGCCTACTTCGAGGCCGGGAAAAGACGCGACGAATCCTTCCTCAAGCCCGTGCAACGCGAGTCCGCCGAGATCATCGCCGGGCTGCTCGCCTTCGCCAAAGCTGAAGCCCACATGGACGGCGCCTTCGATAAAATGTTCGTCCACCTACACATGCCTGATTTCCCTCTGCGCCTGCTGCCGCCGTATGCCGGCGTCTCCGAAGCGACGATGGAACGCTTCACGCGGCTGCTGGATGGCAAATACCCACGCTGGTCCCCAGCAGCTTGATTTCTCAACCATGAAACCCACACTCACACTCCTAACTGCCTTCCTCCTTGTTCCGCCACTCGTGCTCGCACAGCAAGCACCTCAGTCTGTGCCAAATGCTGTCTCCGTCGCCGCGGCGGCAACGCAGCCCGTTTCAGGTGGTCCGATCAATATCGGTTCACGCCGTGAGCTCTTCATTGACCGCCTTCTCATCGAGCGCTTGGACAACGCTTCCCTCAAACTGCACGAGCCGACCTCCGGGGGTGTCGTGATCCGGATTGACAAGCCCTGGGAAGGGCCGGGGAATTTTGGCATGTCGGTCATCGAACTCGGCGGCCGGCTCCTGATGTATTACCGCGGTTGGTCACTCTCCGACCCGAAGGATCAGAACGGCATGGCCTGCGTGGCGGAAAGTCGTGACGGCGGGGTCACCTGGACCAAGCCAGCCTTGAATCTGGTAGCCAAGCCGGAGTGGCCGGACAACAACGTCATCGCCACCGAGGACGGCGTCCCGCGCTTCGCCTTTCCCTGCGCACCTTGGGTGGACACTCGTCCAGGCGTTCCGGCGACCGAGCGGGTGAAGATGATCGAGAGCGTGCCGGTGAGTGGCGAGAAGCACACGGCGATGCGCGACCCCGTCGGTCCCAAGCGGTTGGTCTTCTGGGCCTCGTCTGATGGACTGACGTTTCGCAAGCTCGCACCTCAGCCGGAGTTCGTGAGCGACCTGCGCAACTCGTTCGATGGCGGCAACACCATGTTCTGGAGTGAGGCGGAACAACAATACGTGCTCTACTACCGCTTCTGGGATATGTCCGCCAAGGCACCCAGCGCGGATGTGGCCCGATTGGGCGGACGAGGATATCGCAGCATGGCCCGCACCACCTCCAAGGACCTCATGGCTTGGACGAAGCCCGTGCCGATGAGCTACGGCGACACGCCGCGCGAGCAGTTCTACATCAATAACACGCAGCCCTATTTCCGCGCCCCGCACATCTATGTGGCCCCTGCTGCGCGATTCATGGAGGGGCGCCGGGCAATCACCCTGGAGCAAGGGGCCAGCGCCGATCTCGTGAACGCAATTGGGTCAGCTAAGTTTGATTGGACCCGCGATTGTTCGGACGCCGTCCTTCTGACCAGCCGCGCCGGGGCCACAGCCTATGACCGCACCTTTATGGAGACCTTCATCCGGCCCGGCCCGGGATACGGCAACTGGACATCGCGGAGTAACTACCCGCTGACCGGCATCCTGTCGGCGGGCGAGCAGCAGATCCAATTTTTCGTGAGCCGCCACTACTTGCAGCAGTCGTGGCACGTGGAGCGGCTGCTGTTGCGGACCGATGGCTTCGCATCAGTCAGCGTTCCCTGGGCTGGCGGCGAAATGGTCACCAAACCCGTAAGCTTCACAGGGAAGTCGCTTGAGATCAACTATCGCACCGGCGCGCCGGGCTTTGTCCGGGTCGAGATACAGGATTCCTCTGGCAACCCCATTCCTGGTTTCGCGCTGGCTGATTGCCCCGAGGTCATCGGCGACGAGATCACGCGGATCGTCGCGTGGAAGCAGGGAACAGACGTCAGCCGGTTGGCCGGCCAGCCCGTGCGTTTGCGCTTTGTGATGAAGGACGCCGACCTGTTTGCCATGCAGTTCCGGTAATCCGTCGTGAACAAGACTCCTCAACAGCAAGAAGGCCACCGGCATGAAGTGCTAAGCCGTGAACAATGCAAGAAATCACTTTACCATGAGACCACCGCGCCGGAGAACCACGACGCCTACGACTACGCGGAGCGCATTCGTGAGCGGCTGCCGAGACGGCTTCAGGAACTCCGGGAGGCGGCAGGCTTCACCAAATACGGACTCGCTCGTGAGAGCGGGGTGAGCCGGGAATACATTGGTAAGATCGAGCGTGGCAAAGCGAACCCAACCCTGCCGGTTAGTGCTCAGCTCAGTTATGGGCTTGGCATGACTCTGGAGCAGTTCACCCATCATCTTGAAGACTAGGACGACGGCGAGTGAAGCCCCGTCACCTATGATTGACTAACGGCAGGGCCGGGGGCTGTGCTCCAATGGCGGGCGTTGCACCCAACGCCTGCCATGCTCCTCCTCTCCACCAGTCCAACCCGCTTCCCGCTCAAGGGAGCAGCCGTTTTGCCTCTGGGAGCGGTGTTTTCGGCCTTGGGAGGGCTATTCAGTGTCAAAACGCCCATCCCGCGCCGAATGGTAGGCCTACCGGTCGCTACGGTAGCTCTACCGGCGCTGAGTGTAGCGACCCCGCGCCACGCGGTATCCATCCCGGCGGCAATGGTAGCCCTACCCAGCGGCACGGTATCCATACCGAACGAAATGGGATGGCTCCCCGGACGAAAAGGTAGGCCTACCGAGCGGCATGGTAGAGCTGCCGCCGCGATGGGTATGGATACCCCAGCAAAAGGTATCGCTAACGCACGGCGCGGTAGTCATCCCGCGAGAGCGACCCGCCACCCCGCACGTGGCGGTATCGCCACACTTTTGCACACCCTTAAACCCCGAACCTCGACTCCATGAACTGGGATAACGGCCAATGGGACAGCGGAACTTGGGACCAGCTGTCCGACTATTTTTCACCCCAACCCAAATCCAACAACC
>JBILPY010000292.1:0-5671 GCA_044373575.1 Prosthecobacter sp.
GAGATCGCCGTAACCGAGGTCATCGGCGAGGATGAGGACGATGTTCGGCGGCGCCGAGAATGACGAATGCAGAATGGCAAATGACGAAAAGGTGATGAGGAACAGTGTCTTCATGGGGGCTTATTTGGTTTCGGCTTTCTTCGGCTTCGATGGCGGCACGTAGTCCACAGACACGGGTTTGAATTCCTTCAGATCGGGCAGCGTGGTCTGCACGCCTTTGGCGGGCACGTTGAGCTTCGCGGTCCAGACGATGGCGTTAAGGATGCAGCGGCGGAGATCTTCGTTGGTCCAGTTCTTGTAGAAGTGCGGCATCACAATGCCGAAGCCTCGGCCGCCATCGCTGCGCTCGACGCACCAAGCGACGGTTTCACGCTTCGGTGCTTCGGGCGGCAGCATGGATGTCGCGATAGCGGTGACGTTTGGTGCGAGCTTGTTCTCGCCTTTGCCGAAGTAGTTGTTGATGTAAGGCTCGTCGTGCAGCGTGAATTCCTTCCAGCCGCGTGCGATGGGATGCTGAGCCGCCGCAGGCGTGATCGTTGCTGCATTGAAGATGCGCGCGAATGATTCGTGGTGCGGGCAGGAACGATTGGCGAAGTAGCCGCCGAGCCAGCGCAGCAGGGGATGCTCGCCGTCGGGTTTCACGTCCTCACCAAGCAAACCCGTGGCGTAATGCACGCACACGATGCCGCAGCCGCGCTGCATCATGGCATCGAGTTCCGCGAGGTTTTGCTGCGGATTGGGGAAGCGTCCTGCTGGAAATGTATCGCCGATGAACACGACGGTCGATGCTGCCTCACGCAGGGCCCTGTCCGGCCAGGCCTCGACCACATCAGCCTTTACGCCGGGCACGTTGGCCATTGTTTCGATGCAGCGCTTCATCACACGGCCGCCAGCGGCGACTTCATGCGATCCCGGTGGATGCTTGCTGGGGCCGACGATGATGAGCACATGCGCTGAATCGGCGGCAAGAGTATGCGAGACGATGAACAGTAGGAGGAGGGCGAGACGTTGCATGAGGAATCAGGGCTTGGGTTTTACGACGAGTTCGTTGATCGGCGGCGCTTCGTGTTCGCTGGTGTTCTCATAGCCGGGCAAATCCTTGCCACCGTGAAACTCGACTCGAGTTTTTACTCCCTCACCCCACGCAGTGCGAATGAGTTTGAGCTGCGAGATTTTGTCTTCGGCTCGCACGCCGGTTTGCGTGCGGTAGATGGCGCAGTCCTCGGCAGTGACATGCGCATCACCACGCCCTCCAGGACCCCGAGCGCGGATGGCGATCTCGTTGTCATCAAAGACACAGTGGCTCACCACCGCCTCGATGTGCTCCTTCAGATTCAGCGCGGCTCGATTCTGAATCTGCGAGGGCTGGCTCCAGCCGTGCATGTGGCAGTGGCGGATGACGAGCTTGTTGCGCTCGCCGTCCGGCATCGTTTTCGAATCAAAAGCATTCTCTCCGGGACTTTGTCCCGCCTTGAATCCCGGTGCATCTGCCTCCAGCGGCCCGGCCCAGAGATGACAATGCTCAATCATGAGACTGCCGCGTGATTTGCGATCCGGGTCGAACTGCACGCAGTCACCTGAGATGTGCGAGATGTCGCAGTTGCGGATCGTCACATCGCCCCAGCGCCCCGTGATGCCATGCGCGTCATGCTGCTCCTCGAAGGTGCCGCTGAGCAGATGATGAATGCGGCAGTTCTCGATCACCACCCGCGTGCCGAAAACGCCGACACCATTGCCGCTGCCATTGAAGATCTCGCAGTTCCGTAGCGTGACATCGTCTGCGGTGATTTTGACGATGTTGCCGCCTTTGCCCTGTGCATCGACGCGGAAGTTCTCATACACACCCGATTTCGTGATTTCGAGCCGGTTGACCGTCTTCGGATTCTCCAACGTGCCCACCTTGCCCGTCGTTCCGGCAAGCGGTGCGCCGTGTGTCAGCGAAAGGGTCAGGGAAAGCGCGAGGAAGAACTTCATGCCGCTCCTCAACGCAGCCACAGGCCTTGACGTTGCCAGAAAGTTCGAGGTTACCAATACTTCGGCCAGCGGGCTTCACGTGTCATGTTGTGAAACACGAGCGCCACGAGCACGAGCAACACGGCTCCAGCGAGCGTCGGGAACAGCGCGAAACTCCAGCCCGGCTGCATGAGAAAAACGATCACCGGATTCGAGCCTGCCGGCGGATGCACCGTGCGCGTAAGCATCATCACCGCGATGGCGCTGCCGACCGCCAGTGCCACGCTCCACCAATGCGCGCCCCACAGATGCACAAACGTGAGACCGATCACTGTGCTGAGTACATGACCAAGAACCACATTCCTTGGCTGGCTGAAGGGAACATCAGGATAACCAAAGACGAGCACGCAGCTCGCTCCAAACGAACCCAGCACGAGCGCGACGTGCAAACTCTGTGCCAGCAAGGCAATGACCGCGATGGCAAGAAAGCCGCCGACAAAGGCAAGCGCGACAGCCTTGCTCGCAGTACGAGGAGGGAGGGCGGCGGAATCGCCACGGATTTTGGTGAGGAGGTTCATGAGATTTCTGAAGGTGATCAGCGCAGCCGCAGTCCATGCCGCTGCCAGAAGCTTTGCAACGAGGCCTGCGAACCGTTGAATACATTGCGTTCAGTTGGTCGATCAAGATTGCCAAAGTAGAGCGGGAAGTGGTAGCGCCCATGGTTGTAAACCTTGGGCCGTGAGCGACCGCCCTGCCAGTCCACGCCGCCGTATTGCCACAGCGTCCAATTCGACCACACGTCGTATTGATCCACGAGGCCGCTCGGATTGCCCGGTGCGGGATACACCGGCCCTGCGCCGCTATCATGCGCATACAAAGCGAGCCAGTAGGGCATGCGGCGCAGCTTGGCCTTCGTGGCTGCATCGGCACGGCTCAGCGTCTGCTTGAGCTGCGTGCTGTTCTCCAAATACGCCACCGGCACCACGCCGGTGCGGCTTTCCACACGATCCATGAAACGCAAAATGGCCGAGAGCGAGAGGTCACCGTCGAAATCTCCGCACAGCAAAAGCGACGAGGCATTCCACGAGCGGCTGCGTGCCAGTGACAAGGCGCGGTTTACGAACTGGTCCGCCTGTGCCACCGCATCGACGTGACGCTGCACACGATAATAGATACCGGGCAGCAATCCCGCCCGATCTGCAGAGGCGAGAAAGCTCGCGCATTTCTCATCCAGATTCCCACCTTTGCCCGCGCGGGCGATCAGGCCGCTCGCGCCATTCGCCCGCAGTGCCGAGACATCATGCTCCGAGTAGCCACGACCTTCACGCTGCCGCTCCTTCGGATCATAGGCCGAGACATTGATGATCTGCGGCATACCCCAGGAAGTCGGCGGCAGGCTTCCTGGTGTGCTGCCGGGCTGCGGCGCTGCGCATTGAGCGAGGACAAAAGCGAGAGGTGTGAGAAATAATCGTTTCATCTGGTGCGGCGATCATGGCACCAAATCCCAACGCTGACCAGAACTCCCGAATCCTACCATGCCTCACATCGCCATCATCGACTGGCGCACCGCCCCGCAGGGCGATGCGGAGTCTGCCATCGAGAAAAACATCATCGGCAGTGCAGCGAAGGTCACGCGCCATCTCTGCGACACGGATGCCGACTTGAATGACGAAATCGCCAGTGCGGATGCCATCATCATCTGGCATAACATGCCACTCACATCAGCGGGCATTGCCAGACTGAAAAACTGCCGCGCCATCATCCGGAATGGTGTCGGTTTCGACAGTGTGGATGTCGCCGCAGCACGCGAGCGAGGCATCGCTGTCTGCAATGTGCCTGACTATGGCACCGAGGAGGTCGCGGATCATTCCATCGCCCTCACCATGGCGCTTTGTCGGCAAATCCTGCCACTCGATCAAGAGGCCAAACAACTCGGCTGGAACATCAAAATCGGCCCCAAACTCCGCAGGCTGAGTACGCTCACATTTGGTATCGTCGGCCTAGGTCGCGTCGGCACCGCGACAGCGCTACGGGCGAAGGCACTCGGCTTCCGAGTCGTATTCAATGATCCATATCTGGCGAACGGCGCGGACAAAGCCGTCAGCATCGGGCGAGTGCGCACGCTCGATGAGCTGCTCGCACAGAGCGACGTTCTCTCACTGCACTGCCCGTTGAATGACGAAACGCGTCACCTCATCGCCGAGCGGGAGCTTGCGCTGCTCAAACCGGGTGCCTTCGTCGTGAACACAGCCCGTGGAGCCATCATCAAGAAGGCTGCGATCTTGGCTGCACTGCGCGAAGGGGGGCTCGCGGGCGCGGGGCTGGATGTGATCGAAGACGAGCCTCTACGCACCGCTGAAGAAGCTGCCACCCCCAATCTCATCGCGACCTGCCACGCCGCCTTTTGCAGCGTGGAGTCGAAGATCGAGATGCGAAGCACTTCAGCACGTATCGCGCTGGCGGCGGTGACTGGACAGCCGCTGGAGAATGTCGTGAATGGCGTCGTATAAAGTCCATGCGTCGTCTTTTTGGCATCCTCTTCGTCTTTCCCATCTCAGCGGTTTATCCGCGGAGTGTGCCACCGCAGATCGAGCAGAGCTGCATCGAGTGTCATGATAGTGAGACGAAGAAGGGCTTGCTCGATCTCACCGCGCTGAAGTTTGATCTGGCCGATGGCGCGACGCGTGAGCGCTGGGTGCGGGTGTTTGATCGCGTGGAGAAGGGGGAGATGCCGCCGAAGTCGGGTGACATGTCGGCGGAGGATCGTGCGGCTGTGGTGAAGGTGCTGGATGCTTCACTCTACGCTGCGGATCGTGCCGAGGTGCTTGCTCAGGGTCGTGGTCCGCTGCGCAGGCTGAATCGCGACGAGTATGAGCAAAACCTGCGCGATGTGCTGCAACTGCCCGACCTCGACATCCGCGATATTTTGCCGGAGGACCGCGAGGGGCATCGCTTCAACAAAACGGGCAGCATGCTCGACATGTCGCGAGTGCAGCTCACGGCCTACCTGGACGCCGCCGAGGCCGCGCTGCGTGCGGCGATGGCCACCGAGCCTGCACCGCCGCCCGTGGTGAAGAAGCGGGTCGTGGGCACGGATTTGTTTCCCGGCACGAGCACGTTTGGCAATCGCGAGGCGATGTTTTTTGCCAAAGACAACAAGTTCATCCAGCTGGATAGCAAGAAGGCCAAAGAGTCCGCCAAGGACGAGTCGCTCGAGCTGGCGTTGTTTCGCTCGGCGAGTTGGCCCTACCTCGGCACGCCGCGTGATGTCGTGGCGAAGCATGCGGGGCATTACCGGGTGCGTTTCTCTGCTCGAGCGGTGTTGCAGCAGCCGGGTTACTCGCTGCTGCCGGCGAAACAACCTGTGCCGATGACTTTCCGCACTCGCAAACCCGCCGGTGTGGACATCATCAACGAAGTGCGTGCCTCCGGTGGCGTGATCGACATCCAGCCGCAGCAGCAGGTTTATGAAACGACGATCACGCTGCGTGCAGGCGAGTCCTTTGAATACAGCCTTCTCGGCCTGCCGATGCCGCTGGCGCAGAATCCGAATGGCTCCGCGCCGACGTATCGCTACCCGCCCTTTCCGGAAGGTGGTCAGCCGGGGATGGCTGTGCAGTGGTTGGAGGTCGAAGGCCCCCTGCCGCCGCCAAGCTGGCCGCCGCCGTCGCATCGCGTGCTGTTTGATGACCTCGGCATCGATGTGCAGCCAAAGAAT
>JBILPY010000293.1:0-5659 GCA_044373575.1 Prosthecobacter sp.
ATGCCCGAGAGCCCGGCTATGCTCCGCCGACGATAATCGAGGCTGGCGGCACGAAGCAGCTCATCCTCTGGCATCCGCAATCGGTAAACTCGCTCGATCCAGCCACAGGCAAAATCTTCTGGTCGCATCCCTGGGAGATTCGCGCAGGACTCAGTGTCGCCACACCCCGTCTCGCGGGTGATCTGCTGCTGCTCAGCTCCTTCTACACGAGCTCGAAATGCTTCAAACTCGACTCCACGAAGCCGGAAGCCACGCTGTTTTGGGAAGGCAAAAGCTTCAGCGAAAAGAACACCGACACGCTGCACAGCCTCATGAGCACGCCCTACGTCGAAGACGGTCACATCTACGGCGTGTGCAGCTATGGCCAGCTCCGCTGCCTGAAGCTCGACACGGGTGAACGTGTCTGGGAAACCTTCGCCGCCACCACGCGGGACAAACCTGTGCGCTGGGCTAATGCCTTCATCATCAAACACGCTGATCGCTTCTTCCTCGCCAATGAACAAGGTGATCTCATCATCGCGAAGCTCGCTCCGAAAGGCTACGAGGAGATCAGCCGGACCAATCTCCTCAAGCCAACCACCACCGACCCTCGTCGTTCGGTGGTGTGGTCGCATCCAGCGTTCGCGAACCAATGCGTCTTCATGCGCAACGACGAAGAGATCGTGTGCGCTTCGCTGGCGAAGTAACCATATTCTCAAAAGCTGTTCATCCAGTTGGAGCAGTCTGGCACACCCCCATTTTGAATCAGCTGTATATTTGCTGAGATGTCCTGTCCGATCCCAATGACGATGGCAACAAGGTCCTTTCCTTTGAAATAAAGGCAGGCTGGGGTGTTCCGCAGGTCAATCTCCCTGACGTAGTCTTGTTCGTCATCGACATCCATGTAGCCAAAGGATGCAACGCCGGTGAACTCACTCTCGATTTTCGCAATCTGCGTCGCCACCGCAAAACGATAACCATCCCACTCTGCATCCAAGTGGATCACTGTGAACGGCGTTTGCAGAAGAAATGCATCCAGATCAACACGAGTGAGCTTCTTGGACATAATGGTTTCGATCACAACCCCTTCGGCATCCAGGTCTCCAGCTTGCCCGCCTGCTCCTTCGCCGATGCGCTGACCGGGATGCCCCAGAAGTCGAAGAAGGGGCCGAGGTTTTTGTTCACGATCTTCGAGTAGCGGATGAGGAATTGATCCCGCGCATCGGCATCGTCTTTCGGCGCGGGGCCGTAGCTGGTGTCGACGAAGCTGTGCAGATATTTCCGCCAGCTCTCCCAGCCGAATTCCTGCATGATTTGAATGTAGGTGGTGAGGGCCAGGAAGGGATCACTCTTCCACGTCTGCCATTTGTCGGAGGCGCGTTTGATCTTCTGCACATTTTCGCGACGGGATTCCTCGGTGATGGCGCTGTGGCCGATGAGCCAGTCCTTCTTCAGCACCTCATGGTAGCAATACATGCCGATGACGTTGTTCGTGACTTCGCCCGTGCCATCAAAAGTAAATGCACCGCGCTGATGGTTGTGCCCGATCTCGTGATAAAAGCCCCAGCCGGGGAACTTGATTCGGCCAAAGGTGACCATCTCCGGCGCGGCGCTGGTGGGAATCATGATGGGGTAGCCGCTGTGCATGTAGCCGGCGCTGATCTGGATGTCCGAGACGATGCGTTCAGGGCGTTTGCGCTCGGTGGCCTGATTGCTCACGTCATCCTGCGCCTCGACGACTTTTTGCCAGAAGGTCATGAGCTCGGTGGGGTTGTTGATCGTGCGCGCGACTTCCGTTGGGCAGGTGATGATGAGGTTCGCGCAGGCCAGTTCAGCCCAATGGCCGGGCTGCTTTTTGATCTCGGTGTTCCACTGCTCGTCCGTGTGCTGGCCAAGCACGAAGAGCGGCGCGGCGATGGCACCTTTGATCGTGGCGGTGAAAGCAGCGGTCTCCTTCGCGCGGCCTGGAACCTCGATGTAAACCAACCCGCCGAAGGCACTCGCGGTCTTGGTTTCAGCGGTGGCGATGGTCGCAGACTTCGTGATGTCTGGCGCGCGCTGCCAGGAGTCGAGATGATACAGCGTGTCGCTGTGGCAGCCGATGCGCACGGCATAGCCCTGCTCGGCGATGGCCGCCGGAACAGTGACGCTGATGGTCTCGCCAGCAGCAGCGTAGAGACCAGTGCTCGCCCAGCCGGGGATGGTGGGATTCACGCTCACTTCGCGGGTGATGCGCGGCGCATCGGCCTCTGCTTTGCCGGGGAAAAAGACATGCGCTGGATGTGCAGCCGTCGTGTCACCACCGGCGAGGCGCAGCACGCGTGTCTCCATGCCAAGGCGGAGGCGAGCGGCGTTGTCTTTGGCTGTAGTGAGTGGAGTCTCCGGTGTCGGCAGCGGCCCAGCGGAGTCTCCCGCATTGCCGAGGGCGGCGGTCACGGCATCACGCAGACTGCTGCGGTCCGGTGGCTGCGCGGCGAGGGCGATCTGGATGGCATTGGTGCCTTGTTTGATCGCGACGGGATCAAGCGCTGGCCCACCTTCGCGCTTTTTTTTGATCGCGGTGATAGCCGTGGCGGCATTCATCATCGGCGGCAAATCGACGCGTGCTTCGAAGCTGCGAAGATTGTCAAAAGCACTCATGTCCGTGATCGCCACGCCCGCTGGCATGAGCGCCTGATTCACGCCGTGGGCGAGCGCTAGCTCCTTGCCGCCACTGGTCTGGCCGAAAGCCCAACCTGTCATGCCTGCGATAACTCCACCGCCTTTCTTGATAAAGTCCGAGATCGCCACGCCTTCCTCAGGACTGGTCACGCCCTGAATGTTGATCACCACGACATCAAAGTCGTTCAGGCTCTTCGCGTCCACCGTATCAAACGTCTCCGCACGGAAGCCGCTCGCCTCAAAGCTGCCTGCTTTCACGCCTTTCAAACCGATGCGCGGCTTGTCCTTCGCACCCACCCACTTCACGCAGTTCTCGATGAGTTTCGCATGATCACCCCCCGCGCTGCCATCGAGGTAGCTGTTGTGGCCAAAGACGATGATGCGCCCTTTCGCATAGCCCGCAGCGGCTCCGACAGCGATCTCGACGCCATCTTTGTCAGGCGCGGAGAGAATGGGGAAGGCCATCGTCCCCCAGATGCCAACAGGGCCGGGAGCGCCAGTCTTCGGCACGGATTTCACGCCTTGAAGGATCTTCCCGCGCTCGGCATTCACGAGTTCGGCGGGCATTTGAGCGAGACAGGAGGCTGCGCCGAAAAGGAGCAGCAGGCAGGTTGGCAATTTCATGGTTGGAATGGGAAATGGATCAGCGGTAGATGACGACGAGGAAGACAAGCGCCTCGCCCTTGCCGGTGTTGACAATGGCGTGCGGCACATCGGCCCGGTAGGTGCCGGAGTCACCCTTGGTGAGGTCTTCGACATCGGTGCCCGATTCGATGCGCACGGTGCCTTCCTCTACCGTCAGGAATTCACGCGTGTCTTCGAAGTGAGGCTGACTGCGTAGAGCACCGCCGGGTTTCAGGCTGACCTCGTAGAACTCCACGTCCTTCTCCAAATTCAGCGGTGAGAGCGTGCGGATCTCGTGGTGTTTGTCGCTGCGATAGACTTGTGCTCGATCACTGGCGCGGATGACTTGGATCTTCGAGGCACTGGCCTCCGCGCTCTCGATCAGCTCCTGCAAAGTCAGCCCAAATGCACGAGCAATGCGGAAGGTCACGGTCAGTGTCGGGTTGGCCTTCTCACGCTCGATCTCGCTCAGCATCGAGCGACTCACTCCGCTCACATTTGCCAGCTCCTCCAGCGACCAACCACGATCTCCGCGCAGTTTCTTCACTCGCTTGCCGAGGTTTTCATTGATGGCCTCGGGGCTGGGTTCTGGCTGGTCTGGTTTCGTTTTGGAAGGCATGGACAGGCGATATAACGGATGCCTGTCTTGTAAATTAGAAATTTGTAATTGCCAATTTAAAGGAATAGCCTCCAATATATCGCCACACCATGAAAGCACTCGTCAAAGCCCAAGCAGAGCGCGGACTCTGGCTCCAGGATGTCCCGGAGCCGCAGGTCAGCATCAATGATGTCCTCATCAAGGTCCGCAAAACCGGCATCTGCGGCACCGACCTGCACATCTACAAGTGGGACGCCTGGGCGCAGAAGACCATACCCGTGCCGATGGTCGTGGGGCATGAGTTTGTGGGCGAAGTCGTCTCCGTCGGCAGCAACGTGAACGACTTCCACCCTGGCGAGATCGTCAGCGCCGAAGGCCATGTCGTCTGCGGTCGATGCCGCAACTGCCTCGCCGGACGCCGCCACCTTTGCAAAGACACCGTCGGCATTGGCGTGAACCGTACGGGCGCCTTCGCCGAATACATCAGCGTGCCGATGACGAACGTCTGGCACCATCGCGAAGGCGTGGACGAAGAAGTCGCGAGCATCTTCGATCCCTTCGGCAACGCCGTTCACACCGCGCTGGCCTTTGAATGCCTCGGCGAAGACGTTTTGATCACGGGCGCAGGCCCCATCGGCATCATGGCCATTCCAGTGGTGAAACACGCCGGAGCACGTCACGTCGTCATCACCGATGTGAACGAGTATCGCCTCGATCTCGCCCGCAAGATGGGCGCAACGGTTGCTTTAAACGTCAAAACCGGCAGCATCGCCGACGTACAGAAGCAGCTCGGCATGAAAGAAGGCTTCGACGTGGGCCTCGAGATGAGCGGCAACGCCTTCGCTTTCCGCGACATGATCGACAACATGTGTCACGGCGGCAAGATCGCGATGCTCGGCATCCCCTCTGAGCAGATCGCCATCGACTGGAACAAGGTCATCTTCAACATGCTCACCATCAAAGGCATCTACGGCCGCGAGATGTATGAAACCTGGTATCAGATGAGCGTGATGCTCGAAAGCGGCGTGAACATCAAACCCATCATCACCCACCGCTTCCACTACACCGACTTCGAGCAGGGCTTCGCCGCGATGGAATCCGGCAACTGCGGCAAAGTCGTGCTGGATTGGTCCAACTAAGGTACTCATGGGCTTCAGCCCGTGAGTCCAACACTGCAACACGACCATCACGCGACCAAATCGCGGATCACATGCCCATGCACATCCGTGAGACGACGGTCGATGCCGTTGTGTCTCACTGTGAGCTTGGTGTGATCAATGCCCAGCAGGTGCATCATCGTGGCGTGGATGTCGTAGCAGGTCGTAGGGTTTGCACGATCGAGGGGTTTGTAGCCCCACTGATCGCTCTCGCCTGCCGTGACACCGCCCTTGATGCCACCACCGCAAAGCCAGTTGGTGAAGACGTAGGGGTTGTGATCGCGGCCATTGCCTCCTTGCGTGCTCGGCATGCGTCCGAACTCCGTCGTCCACAAAATGATCGTCTCGTCGAGCAGGCCGCGCTGCTTCAAATCGAGAATCAGCGCTGAAACCGCTTTCGCCATGCCCCAGGCGAGCGGTCCGTGGTCGCGCTCGACGTCTTCGTGGCTGTCCCAGTTGCGGCGGGGGAAGCCGTTGTCGTTGCCGCTCCAGATTTGCACGAAACGCACGCCACGTTCCAGCAAACGACGCGCGGCGAGGCACTTGCGACCCATGTAATCAGCCTCTTCCTCAGCATTGATCTCAGTGGGCCACACTTTGCGATGTTCTTGAATCCCATACATGGCCTTCATCGCATCAC
>JBILPY010000294.1:0-5651 GCA_044373575.1 Prosthecobacter sp.
GCACCTTCGATGTCACAAATGAGGGCGGTGGGAGAGGCTGCCATTTGCTTCACGATGGTATGCAGGCTCAATGACGGCACAGTGATCTGCGTGGCGGTGTCGTTGGCGGTGACGATGCTGTTTTCCCAGAACTCGCCACCGATGTTGAGGCTGATCCGGCCGTCTTCGGAAGAGGCGGCGGCATGGATGACTTGCGGCTCGATCTGATTGAGCGCGTAGTTCCGGCGCAGCATGGCGAGCGTGTTGGGATTCGGCTCGACGGTGAGGTGATGCTTCACGCCGATGACTTTGCGGCAAAAGAGGCCGATGAAGCCGATGGCTCCACCGAGTTCGAGAATCACATCGTCTTTGGTGAGGCACTTCTGGACGAGTCGGCGCTCCTGAAACTCGTAGCGGTCCTGCTGGATGTGATTTTTCATCAGCGGGGAGAGGCTGCTGATGTCGAGCTTCACGCCGTGGAGCGTGGCACGCTTTTTGGCAGGCAGGGTGAACTTGAAGTGCCAGCGGGTGAGGAAGTCCTGGATGAAATTGGGATAGGCGAGTGTCATAAAATTACGCGGCGAGGGCGTGTTCGTTGGATTGAGCGGCGGCAGTTGCGATGGCTTGCTCCATGAGGCGGTGGATGTGCGGGATATGAGTAATGTCGGCATGCACGTCAGGTGTGCTGCTGAAGAGCGTGGCGTAGCTCTGTGGGTCATGCGGATGGTAGCCGTGCATGGCGCGGATGGGGCGCTCACCCATGTGGCTGGGGACGATGAGGGTGCCTTCGCGGACGAGGAAGATGAGTTCGCCGAAGCGTCCATCTTCAAAGTGGGCGCGCATGGCTTTGAGTTCGTTATCGGGGACGATGCGGCCTTCGTTCACGGTTTGAAGAACTGCGGTGATGCGCTGGCGGGCGTTGTGATTGAAGAACCAGAACCGTGCCATCGTGCTGTCATAGACGACGTTGTAATCCGTGCCAATGCGCAGGCCGAGGGCATCGATATGCTTCGTGAGATCGATGTGCTCATCGCAGTTGGCCATGCCGTGATCGCTGAAGACATGCAGGGTAACGTTACGGTAGTGCTGGTGGGCGAGTTCGAGCGTTTGGGTGATCCAGGCTTCGTATTCGGCGAGCTTGGTGTCGATCTCGGGGGATTGATTGCCGACACGGTGCAGGAGTCCATCGAGACCGGCCCAGTATTGGAAAGCGAAGCGGATGCGCTCGGAGGTGATGTCGGCGTTCAGGCGGTCGCGATTGGTTTCCTCGCTCAAATCGGGGTTGGTGACGAAGTAGGGCACCTTTTGCTCTTCGAGCTGATCAAAGATGTTTTCGCCGCGGTTCATGCCCTTGGGCTTCAGCGGGCTTTTCTTCTCCGTGAAGTCGTAGAGATGGATGCGCTGAAAGGGGATGTTGTAGAGATCAAAGTAGCCCTGGAAGCCGAGGAAACGCTTCACGATCTTCGTGAGGTGCCGACGAACGATGCGGCGGCTGGTGAGTGCCTTGGGAAGCCAGCGCAGCCAGCTCAATGGGGCGAATGGAGAGTTCTCTGGATCGTGGATGAAGTAGCACCAGTTCTGATGCTCATCCGGCCAGCGACCGCTGAGGATGCTGGGAACGCAGGTGCTGCTGTAGCCGAAGACGCTCTCCAGCTTGCGACGATGCGGCGCGGCGTTTTGGAGGAACTGCGGACGCGTTTTGATGATCTCCCATCCGCAGGCGTCGATCATGATAAAGAGGTCGAGATGGTCTTTCATGATGCTTTAGGCGCTGAGCGCTGGCTGGATAAGGCGTTGGATTTCCTGCCGGAGCAGCGTGGGGCTGAATGGCTTGGATACATATAAAGCGGCGTTTTCGAAGCCGTCGTAGTGGCCGACGGCGAGCTGTCCGCGTGAGCTGATGATGACCACGGGGATGTCTCGCGTGTCAGGATCGTTCTTGAGGGCGCTGAGGGCATCTTTGCCGTCCATGACGGGCATGAGGTGATCGAGCAGGATGACACACGGCTTTTCACGGCGGGCGATGGCGATGGCCTCGTTGCCATTTGCGGCGATGAGCACGCGACGTCCGAGTGGTCTCATGCTCAGCTCGGTCACCCGGCGCATATGGGGTTCGTCATCGACGACGAGGATGGGTTTATCGGCGGGCATGAGTCAGAGTTTGGCTTCGGGGTGAGGAAAGCAGGGCGCTTTCGCGAGCCAGAACTAGAAAGGTCGCGTCATCTTGAGCTCGGGCGTTGTCTAGGTGGTCGTGATGCATCTGACGCAAGGTGTCACGGGATGACCAAGCGTCGATCCCCTCAACTGAGGTGTTTATCAGCCATTGGTGAAGCCTGTCCCGTCCAAGGCCGCTGTCTTCGGGAAGCGTGGAGTCGCTCAGACCATCCGTGTGCAGAAGAAGGTGGGTGATGCCTTGCAAACTGACTTCTTGATGGGTGTAAGGTTCATCGCCTGTGATGCCAAGTGGAGGGCCATCTGCACCGATCTCGGTGACTTGGCGACCATCAGTCAGCAGCAGCGGTCCGTGACCCGCGTTGCAGGTGCGCAGCATGAAGCCATCAGCACTGATCCAGGCGAGTTCGACGGTGATGAACATCTCTGCGCGATCTAGCTCGGCGAAGAGCGAGGTATTCAAGCGTTGCATCAGTTCACAAGGTTGCGCCGCGAGATCGAGGTGCGAGTGCAGTAGGCTACGGAAGGCCGTGGCAAACAGCGCGGCGGGCACGCCTTTGCCCATCACATCCGCGATGACAAACAGACGTGCTCCATCGGCAAGCGTGATGCCATCCATGAAATCGCCTCCGACCTCGCCAGCGGTGGTGAGATGCCCCGCGCATTGCAGCGTGGCACTATGTGGCAGTTCAGCGGGAAGCAGAGAGCGCTGGATGTCGGCGGCGATCTGGAGTTCGCGCTTGATGAGGCGTGAGTGATTGGCCTCATCCCGACGACGCAGGCTGTGCAGCAGTGTGCCGAGGAAGTCGCCAAGGCTGCGCACGACATTGATGTCGCGTGCCTTTGGTTCCCAATGATCGCAGAAAACTCCGACGGTAAGCACACCGATCACCTCGCCGCCAATTTCAAGCGGATGTGCCACGCCACTGATGGCGCTGCTCCGTCGTGAAAGTGGATCGTCCTGATGGAAGACGCTGCTGCCGTCAAACCACTGATCCTGGCGCAGAGCGAAGGCGCGGGATTCAATGAGATCGGCGCGGTTCAGGTCAATGAAGGGGATGGAAAAACCGCCGCCGTGGACGGTGGCGATGGCTTCGAGCTGCCTGCCATCCGGGGTCAGCATGCGCAGCGCGAGAAAGTCCGCACCAGAGATCTCTAGCAACTGACGGAGCCAGTTCGAGGCCAGCTCTTCAGATGAAACATCGCGGGCTGCCTCCGCACAGAGGCGGAAAATGTTAGCGAGTGTTTCGTAGCAGGAGGAGACCTCTGCGGTCATGAGATCAAGCGTGATCTCAAGATCCTCCGCCGGAGGCGGTGTGCTCTTCCGCTGGCGCTGGAGTTCAAGTACGCTTTTTTCTCGTCCTTGTAGATAGCAGCAATGATCGGTGAGGCTTTGGATGATGAAGAGGCCTCGTCCGTGCTCGTTTTCGTCGTCCTTTGGCAGACACACTTCTTTAGGCCATTCAAAGCCTTCGCTGTGATCGGTGATGCGGATCTGGGTGCGCTTCGCCGAGCAACCCGCTTCGATTTGAAGCGTTTGCTGGCTGGAACTATGAGTGACAGCGTTCGTCACTGCCTCGATGAGCACGAGTTCCCATGTCACGCATTCGTCGCGTTCGTGGTGATGTAACTCCAGCCAGCCAATGATCTCGCAGACAGCTTCACGAGCGGCTTCCAGCGTGGCTGGAAAGTCGATGCAAAGTCCTTCGGTAGGCTGGTTGGAGAGCTTCATGGAATGAATTAGGCGTGGACGATTTCAAACACGCGATGAAGGCGTGTCAGCTCGATGAGCTGTGCCACGGCGCTGGAGGGATTCAGCAGCTTCAGGATGCCGCCCTGGGCACGCAGAGTCTTATTCAGTGAGAGCAGGACGCCGAGGCCGGAGCTGTCGATAAAGCGTGTATTGGAGAGGTCGATGCTGACTTCGCTCTGCGGTGTAGTGAGGTCTTTGGTGACGCGTTCCTTCCACTGACGGGAGGTGGTGGAGCAGAGTTCGGCGGGGGCAATGATGGCGGTGGGGTTCATGGATTAGGCGTGGGCTGTGGTGATGTTGGATGGGTAGGTGCTGACGTGGGTGTCATGTGAGTTACGGAGACTCATAAAGTGTGGCAGGCAGCGCAGGAGGATGCGCAGGTTAAGGCGAAAGCTGCGGTGGACGCTGTAGTAGGCTGCATGAGCGAGGCTGGAGTCGGCATCGTTCAGGCCGTCATTGGTGGCATCGGCCAGCGAGAAGATGCCTGCTGGCGAGGCGAGCCAGAGCTGCTCAAATTCATCTCCGAGCAAGGCTGCCGCCGCAGGTGTGAGCGGGCGGTTTCCCACCAGATGCATGTCTCCGAGCCACACACGCCAAAGCTGCGGCCAGCGTGCAAAGAGGCCGCTGTGACCATTCAGTGTGTGCAGTCCCACGGTGCGTGTGTAGCGGTCCTGCGTGCCCGGCGGTGGCAGAATGGCCTGCACGCGAGTGAAGGCTGCCCTTTGACGAACGAGGCGCGACCAAGCCATGTGTAGCAAGGCGAGCGGGGTAGTCACCAGCATGATAAGCAACGCAAGCAGACGAGTGAACCAGCCGCTGCGCGCACCGCCAAAGGGCTGATGCTTCAGGCTGGCGAGCAGAAAGTCATCCGTGACTTCGATGAAGGAGCCGAGACGCCAGTTTTCCAAACCGCTGCCCCAGGCAAAGGAATGAGAGACCTCGGTCATGGCTCCGACATAGGTTTTCGGCCCGATCCAACTGCCACGCACGCTGGCCTGACGGTCGATGTAGGCGGCACTCTCGATGATCGAACCCGGCATGATGTGGGCTTCGGGGCCGATAATGACCTGAGGACCGATCCATGCCGGGCCTTCAATAATGGCCGTGGGGGAGATGCGTGCGCGGGTGCTGACAAATACATCCGAGGAGATGCGGCGCATGGTGAGGTGTGACCCGGCTTCCACATGGCTGAACTTCTTCATCATCACGTCAAAGAGGCCCTCGGTGGTTTCCCAAAGCGGCATTTGCGGCAGTGTGGGTAGCGAGTTGAGAGTCAGCACGCGTGTGCGTGAATCAGGGGAGAAGAGTTGTGCTTGTTCGATGGATGGCTCATTGGCGACGGGGATGACAGTGATCTTGAGACCCCAGCGGCCACCATTGCCGATGGCGTGGCGGATCTGGTCAGGGCGATCTGCGGCGAGCAGCGTGACATGCTTCACGCCATCGCTAGCGAGTCGTTCAAGCCATAGGTCAAGCAATGCACGCCCCATGATGGGCAGCAGCGCGAGTGGTTTCATGCGGCGGGCAAAGCCTGCGGCTTCACGGTGATCAGGACAGATGAGGACGGCGTTCATAAAAAATTACATTCCTTTGCCCAGCACGATGGCGGGGACGGTTTTCAGCAGAATCCAAAGATCGCGAAGGAGCGACTGGCTCTCGATGTAGCGGACATCGAGCGAGACTTGTTCGTCGAAGTCGATGGCATTGCGGTCACCGATCTCCCAAACACCGCCCTGACGCTCGCCGA
>JBILPY010000295.1:0-5650 GCA_044373575.1 Prosthecobacter sp.
GCGTTTCGGGCTTCGTCATTGCTCCCAAGGGCTTGCTGCACGCGCTGCCGGGTCTTCTTCTCGGCGGGGTGGTGCTGGCAGGCATTTCAGATTCTGAGACACTTCTTTGGATCGAGCGATGGCATGAAGCCCTAGCTGCTGGCAAATGCAGGGCTTACGCATCCAAATGAGATGGGGCTTTTTGCGACAGGATTCACAGATCTGAAAAATTCTGTTCATTCTATGAATCAGGTCAATCCTGTAAAGGAGGCCACGATTGACCATCCGTTGCCGATTCGATGCGTAAGCCCTGCGACAAATGCCGAAGGGCACGGGCCATCATCAATCACTCGTGCCTGAGCGCTTCGACCGGATTCATCATGGCAGCACGACGTGCGGGGTAGATGCCGAAGGCGATGCCGGTGACGACGGAGATCAGAAAGGCGAGGGCAGGGGACCAGAACTTCACCACGGTGGTGACTCCGGCGAAGTGCTGCACGGCGATGGGGATGGCGATGCCGAGAACGACGCCCATCACGCCACCGGCGCCGGAGAGCAGCACGGTCTCGATGAGGAACTGCACGACGATGTCCGCCTGCCGTGCGCCCATGGCACGGCGGATGCCGATCTCGCGGGTGCGCTCGGTAACGCTGGCGAGCATGATGTTCATGATGCCGATGCCGCCGACGATGAGGGAGATGGCGGCGATGCTGCCGAGCACGATGCTGAAGATCTGCTTGGTTCGCTCTGCCTGCCGCAGCAACTCCACGGGGACGATGATGCGCCAGTCTTCCTTTTTGTGATTGGTGGTGAGGATCTGGCGAATGGCCTCGGCGCGGCTTTCCACCTGGTTCACATCTTTGACCCGCACGACGGCCTCGTGAAACTCAACCTTTTCGGCTTCGAAACTGCCGCTTCTCATGCGGAAAAAGGTCTCGCCATACTGATCCATAAGCGTGGTGTAGGGGATGAAGATTTGCGCGTCTGCGGACTTGATGGCACTTTCCTCCACGCGTGCGCCTTCGTTCTGGATGATGCCGAGGATGTTGTAGTAGTAGCCTTTGACGCGGATGGATTTCCCCAGGGGCGTGGACAAAGGGAAGAGCTTGGTGGCAGCGCTTTCGTTGATCACGCACACGGGCAGCTTGCCCTCCATCTCGAGGTCGCTGAAAAAGCGTCCGCTCTGCATCTGGCGATTGCGCATTTGCGGGTAGATGGGCAGCACCCCTAGGATCTGCCCGTCCACGCTGCGGTCGAAGTTCCAGATGTTTTCACTCAGGATGCGCGAGGGCACGACGACCTCAATCTGCGGCACCGTCTGGCGGATCTGCTGGATGTCACGCAGGGTGAGGCCGTATTCGATGACCATGCTTCGTGTCTCGGCTCCCGAGCCCTGGCCGTCTGGCGGTTTCACGCTTTCCAGAATGATGTTCTGACTACCGAGGCGGCGGATCTGCTCCTGCGCCTCATGGCTGGCACCTTCACCGATGGCGAGCATGGCGATCACCGAAGCGACGCCGAAGATGACACCGAGGGCTGTCAGGAATGAGCGCAGCTTGTTCAGCCAGATGCTCTTCAGTCCCAAGGACATGGTTCGCCACAGATGCTGCGGCGAGGCCACGAGACGGAGGATGGGATGACGGGACAGAAAGGATGACATGCGGGGGGCTACATACCACGCACCCCAAGCGCCCATTCATTCAGAGGAATGAGGCGCTCCAAAGGCACAAAAAACCCGGCAGGGATTAGCTGCCGGGTTTGTCAGAGGAGTCGGGACTCGAAGCAATCAGGGCTTGGGACTCGGTTTGCTGTCCCCAGCAGCCGCTGCTTCCACGGGAGCTGAGGGTTTGGGAGATTCTTTGGGCTCAGGGGACGGGGCTTCGCTCACTTTAGGCTTGTCGGCAGCCTGCTGAGTGGGTGGTACACGGAAGAGCTTGCCCGAATAGGGGTCTTTGACCGCATCTCCTGGGGCGAGTCCGCTCACGTCCACCAACTGATGTTTGAGAGCAAATGGACTGGTGACCATCCCGGGGCGTCCGGAAACAGATGTGCCGTAGGGGAGGCTTTCGGCGGGGATCTTGGTCACTTCCGGGCTTGGACTTTCCTTCTTCGGGGTCGAGTTGGCGAGGCTGGGCGGCAGATCAGAATTTGCTTTAGCAACTGGGGATGGTGTAGATTTTTTTGCGCTGCCTTTGAAACTGGATGAGGAGGAGCGAGTCACCGTCTTCGGGCGGTAGGGCACGCGATCGTAGTCGGCCTTCAGGTTACGATTCGTGTGGTAGGTGGAGCGGTAGGGGATCGGGTTCACCGGACGCGGCTCGGCATACGAGCGCTGAAGCTGGAACGGCGCGGCAGAAGCATAATAACTGGGCGAAACCATGCTGTAATCGCTGCTCAGGTAGTTAAACAGGCCCTTGCTTTGAATCTCACGCATGGCGTAGCGCGGTGGCAGTTGGCAACTGGTGAGCGCCGCAGCCAGGAGGATCATGGACAGCAGACGCAGGGTGGAGTTTGTCTTCATAAGATTCTGGCTCAGGTTCGCGATAAGTGGCAGAGCTGGTTGGGCAGTCTGCGCTTGATTAAGATCATGACTCTGCAGCGTTTCGGCAAGGCCAATCTCGCAAGGTATTTGTCAGGATCAGTGAATCATTTGTCACGAATGATTGCCCATTTGCATCACCCGTAACTCGCTTCAGGCAACTCACGTCCGATCTCTGCCACACGGTAACCAAAGCCGCTGCCACCCAGCGTGCCGAGATCCACGACGCCCTCGCGGCGGCGGTAGAGGCCGGGGTGTACACGCTCCTCGATGATGGAGGCATCAGGATAAAACTGCATCGCATTGCACTCCACGCCCTGGATCGTGCCCGCGTGTGCAGCCAGACGCACATGCGGGATGATGGCCAGCATTGGGTTCGTCAGATCCTGCACCATCAGCGGCATCCCGTGGGCCTTTGCCCAGCAGAGACTGAGCAGCGCGCCTGTCTGTGTTTTGCAGGTCTTCAGGGCCACGCCACTCCAGCCCAGGCGGCGACCCAGACGTACAAACTCCCAGTCATGCGCGCTCTCATCCAGGAAGAGCGGCTTGCGTGCTGAGACACTGCGAACGTCGATCATGTGAGCCTCCAGATCATACGGGAAGGGCTGCTCCACATACAGAGTGCGGGCGTAGATTTCCGGCTCTTCGGCCAGCAGACGATCCGTGATCTCATTCACATAGGCGGGATCTTTGACCGTGCAGTTGAAGTCCGCGCTCAGCCAGCGCACGCCATTCGCGAAGCCGATCCTCCCCACGCGCACCATGCGCTCATAGTCCCACGCAGCATCGGTGCCGCGGAGCTTTACCTTCAGGCATTTCAAGCCATCCCGCTGGACCCAGTCGGCGAGCAGGAGCGGGTGAGCATCGTTCGGTTCGCTGCCCGTGAGGTCGGATGCTTCGAGTGCATCCACACCGCCGACGAGATGCCACACGGGCAGTTTCGTTGGCACGTTTTTGGAGAAGTAATCCTGCGGGAATCTGCCCCGAAAATCGATGCCGCTGCCCTCCTCCGCCTGTACATAGGCGCTTAGATCTCGCGTCATGAATTCAGGCCCGTAGGTCTCATACACATCACGACCCAACAGATTGCCAAAGGCATCATGAACGGCGATGTCGAAGGCGCTGAAAGCCACCAGCGAGCCTAGATAAGGCATCTCCGGGCCGCCTGCTTCCGTGTTCGCTGTCTTCAACGTCTCCGCCAGCGGACCGTGGATGAAGTCCGCTCCGATCTCCATGGGGTGACCTTCCAGACCGCTCGCCACCAGTTTCTTCGCCAGACTGATGGAGAGGTCCTTCATGCGCTGTGTGCGCGCTTCCACGCTCAGAGTGCTGGGCCAGACCCAGGACACACTCAGCGGTGTCTCGCCCCAGCCTTCCGCCGTGCGTCCGCTGCGGTCCTGCACGCTCACTCTCACCCTCAGGCAAACGGCATTTGTCACCGTCTCGGGCCCGAACTTCAGCGGCACTCTCATGCTCACGGGGAGGAAATAGACCGAAGCGTCGATGATGCGGATGTCAGTGAGTTTCATGGTTGTTAAATATAACGAAATGGCTGGGTTCTATCGTGAATGAGAAGACATCATGCAATCAGCCTTTATCGGATGCAAATAGTGGCTCGACTCATGATTACATGCCGCTATTGATTGCGCCCCGATGACCAGGAAATCCACATGGTTTCAAAGATTCCTCACTGAGTTGCTGCCGATTTTCTACGGCTTCTTCATGGCTGTCGTGGCAGTGGGCATGCTTGTCGTCGCGATATTGTTTTATGGTCACGACTCCTTGCTCGCGAATCCTACGTCGATTCAGGGGCCTAGCTTGCTCTCCACCAGTCATGTGCAGCCGACAAAGTCGGAGAATCTTTTAACTGCGCCCTCTTCGACTGCCGTTTCACCGGCCGCAAAACTCGACACAGCAACCACCCAACCAGCCGCTGCTTCAATCACTCCTACGCCAATAGCGGCAACTCCGGCCCCCAAGCCCGCTGCTCCTGCCAAGCCAGCCCCAGAACCCTGGAAGTGGACGGCTTTGCACGATGACGTGAAGCTTTTCTTCCGCACGGAGATCCCTGAGATCGGTGGCCTGCCGTTGCTGCACTACGCCGCGCTTCTCGATGATGACGAGTGGGTGGGTGAGCTCATCTCACACGGTGCCGATGCCAATGAGCCCACCCCCGGCGGCGATACGATCCTCTGCGCTGCGGTGCGTTATGGCGCGGCGAAAAGCGTGCGCGCTCTCCTCTATGGTGGTGCGGATGTCACCAAGCTTGGGTTTGAGAAGCAGCCGCCCCTTCCTCTTGCCTCACTGCGCCGAGGCACCGAAATCTACCGCGCGTTGCTGTCTGCTGGGGCCGATCCCAACATCCGCTTCTCCACACCGATCACCAAGCCTCTGCTGGATCGTGTCACCATCAAAGATCTCAAGAATGCCATGGAGAGTGATCGTGGTGTCACACCCCTCATCGCCTGCTCCGCGCGGGGTGATGTCGAAGGCGCGGCGGAGCTCCTGCGCTGGGGTGCCAGCCCATCCAGGTGCACCACACGCTACCACCGCTATCCCATCAACTTCGCTGCCAGCCAGGGCTATCTTTTCCTCATGCGCATCATCCTCGGCAGACAGCCCGAGTCCGAGCCGCAGATCCTCGTCACGATCGACCTCTCGAAGCAGCGTGCCTGGGTCACCAAAGAAGGCCAGATCATCGACACCTGCCCGGTCTCCACGGGGAGGGAAGGCTACAAAACTCCCGCTGGCCGCTACGTCATCACGGACAAACACCGCTCCTGGACCTCCACTCTTTATCACGTCGCCATGCCCTTCTTCATGAGGCTGAATTGCAGCGCGATCGGCCTGCACAGCGGTTACGTCACTGGACGACCCGCCTCTCACGGCTGCATCCGCCTCCCTTATGAAAAGGCGCGGAAATTCTTCGGCATCTGCAATGTCGGAGACGAAGTGCAGATCGTGTATTGAAGATCGCCCGAGTAAACTCAGCCCTCGCGCAGACGGCTCGCCACATCCCGAGGCACACGCGAGAGCACCCGGATCGGGGCCACACCTGCGTCCGCCTTCTGGAAGAGAGCCAGATCGAGTTCAAAGCCGGGGTAGCTTGTGTTGATGCACTCGCTGCCTTCA
>JBILPY010000296.1:0-5639 GCA_044373575.1 Prosthecobacter sp.
GTGCTGCCCTGAGATGGGCTTGTTCAAGACCATAGCCACAGGGGCGCTGCGTCCGAAGTCGGCATTTTCGGGGATGCTGGATCTCTTTGTCTCGGCGGAGATCCGCTTTGCTCGTGCGAAGTCGGGGGATCTCCACACGTTGGCAGAAGCGCGCTGGACGAATCCTCGCCTCGGGCTTCGGCAAAGCTATGGGCGTGTTTTAGCAGCGACCTATCTGGTGAAGCTCGTGGAGCTGGTCGTGGAGCCTCATGCTCCGATCCAGGCCATCTATGAGCTGCTGGTGAAGGCGTTGGATTATCTGGCGGAGCATGACCCGAGCCGTGCGCTGGTGGAGCGCTTCGAACTGCGGCTGGCGGAGGATCTCGGGCTCGTGGGCGAGCGTGTCTCAGGCACTGGTGAATCGGCACGCGCGATCGAGGAGAATTTTCACCGGCGGCTGCCCGTGCAAAGGCGGCAGTTGCTCGACTGGATCACTTCACAAGCACTGTCGCGAGGCTGAGGAAGACGCCCATGCTGACCACGTCCGTGGCGGTGGTGAGGAAGATGCTGGAGGCCGTGGCTGGATCAGCACCGCAGCGGCGGAGCACAAGAGGGATGAGCGCACCACAAAGGCCGCTGGTGACACAGCTCGCCACCATGGAAAGCCAGACGACACAGGCCAGAACAACTGCCTCGGGATTGTGCTGCATCGCGGCATAGACATACATGCCAAGACCGGCGCTGATGCCAACGAGCATGCCATTGAACAAACCGAGCATGCCTTCCTTCATCACGAGGCGGCGTTCATCACCCGCCTCCAGATCACCCATCGTCATGCCACGAAGTGTGACGGCCAGCGCCTGACATCCGGTGTTTCCCGACTGACCCGCGAGCACGGGCAGGAAGGCGGCCAGCAGCACGATCCGCTCAAGGGTGTGCTCAAACAGGCCGACGACGGCAGCGGCGATGAAGGCGGTGAGAAGATTGATTTGGAGCCAGGGATGACGAAATTTCAGGCTCCGCAGCAGCGGCGTGCTCAGTCGTTCCTCCTTCTCCACCCCGACCATGGTTCCCGCTTGGGCACTGATCTCGATGGCGCGTGCCTCGAAGAGATTCTGGCCGCGAACGAGTCCGAGCAGTCGGCCTTCGGCATCGCAGACGGGATAGACCGGAATATGGCGGTTCACGGTGCTCTTCATCGCTGCGGTCAAAGCCATGTCGGGTTCGAGAGTGAAGACATCTTTGTACATCACTTCGGAAAGCAGCGACTCGGGCTTGCCGAGCATGAGGTCACGGAAGACGAGCACGCCGAGGAGTTTGTTCGCCTCATCGGTGACATAGCCGTAGGTGATAAAGGCGCGCTTCGTGAGCTTGCGCAGCGCCTCGATGGTATCATGCACGGTCATGGTGGGCCGGAAGACGGCCACGGGCGGCTCCATGAGCCAGCCGACGCTGTCCTCGGGATACTGGCGGTTGTGCATCCACTGACGCGACTTCTCGATGGGCGCAGCGGCAAGGATCTGACAGCGATGCTCATCGAGCATTTCATGCAGCACCTGCTGAGCCACCATGGGATTCAGCGCCTCGAGTACAAAGACGCCTTCTTCGGGTGACTTCGTCTCCAGCAAATCCGCCACAGAATGGGGTGCGAGTGTTTGAACCTCGTCGAGAAGTTCGTCCTGGGATTCGGTGCTCATGTGTGGGCAGATTAAAGCGATGGTCCTGCGTGTTGTCCAAGGCGCTCTGCCTCAGCCTTCATCTTTGCCAGCCGGACGAATGGCAGTGCCCTTCACATTCGTGAGTGAGTCCCCAAGCTCGGCACGGAAGGGTTCGGCGAGCTTCTTCAGTCGCACGACCACATCAGGATTCGCGGCGCTGACATCCTTCGTTTCGCCAGCATCGGTGCTGAGATCGTAGAGCGCCAGCTCCTGCTGCGCTACCTTATATCCATGCCGCGTGGCTATGCCTGCGATGCCACTCTGGGTGATGGCGGCGGGCTTCATGTTCTCCCAGTTCGAGGGCTTGCCATCACGGCCCGGCGTGTCGTGAGGGGTGATGTAGGGATGGGCGAAATGCAGCTTCCACCCGCCGCTGCGTATGGCTTGAAGTTCGGTGCCTGCATAGAAGGCGATGGCCTCGTGCGGTGACTTGGCTGATTCTTTGCCGAACAAGAGATCGCCGGCATCGCGACCGTCGATCTTGTTCTTCGATGCAGGCGCGCTAAGCCAAGTCGAGATCGTGGGCAGCAGGTCCATCTCCGTGATCGGTTCTTCACAAACACGGCCCGCAGGCACCTTGCCAGGCCATTTGGCGATGAAGGGTACTCGCACCCCGCCTTCGTAACTCGTGAGTTTGCCTTCACGGAGAGGCGCTGCACTGCCCGCATGATTGCCGTAGCTGAGGAAGGGGCCGTTGTCGGAGAAGAAGATGACGAGCGTCTTCTCCGCGATGCCCGCCTGCTGCACAGCGGCGAGGATCATTCCGACGCTCCAGTCCAACTCCTCGACGACATCGGCATAGAGGCCGTGCGGCGACTTCCCTTTAAAGCGATCCGAGGCAAAAATGGGCACATGCGGCATGACATGCGGCACGTAGAGGAAGAAAGGATTCGCCTCATGTCGGCGGATGAAGCTCACGGCCTTCTCCGTGATGCGGCGGGTGAACTGGCTCTGATCAGGATCGGTCTCGATGACCTTCGCATCTTCATAAAGTGGCAGGGGCGGCATCTCAGCGGCGAGGCTGGGGTGATACTTGCTGTTATCATTCGAGTAGGGGATGCCCCAGAATTCATCGAAGCCATGCTTCAGTGGCGAGAACATGGGCGTGGTGCCGAGGTGCCACTTTCCGAGCGCGCCGGTGGTGTAGCCCTGCTGCTTCAGCATTTCGGGGAGTAAATGCTCGTCTGGATGGATGCCCTCTTTGCTGGTGTGATTCAGCGCGCCCTGCATGGAGACGCGGTTCGGGTAGCTGCCGCTCATCAGTGCCGAGCGTGAGGCGCTGCACACGGCCTGAGTGACGTAGAAGGAGGTGAACATCGTGCCCTCCGCCGCCAACGTGTCGAGGTTCGGTGTGCGGATCGTTTTGCTGCCAAAGCAGCCGAGGTCCGAGTAACCGAGATCATCGGCGAGAATGAGGATGATGTTCGGTTTGTCCGCCGCCGAGAGTTGATGGCCCAGAGCGGAGAGGATGAAGAGAAACAAGCAAAAGCGCATGGCTCGCTGAATAGCGGACAGCGGCTGCGTTTGCCAGAAGAGAAAGCTCAGATGAGCTGTCGTGCTTCATTCAGGCTGCGGGCCTGCTCCACCCACTTCTCACGCACGATGCGGTCTTTGAAGGCGAGGCGGCTGGAGAACTCGCGGATGTGGCGCTCCTCCCATGAGGCGATCTGACGCCAGGTATAGACGCCGAGGTCATGCAGCCGTTTTTCGAGTACGCTGGCGATGCCTTTGATGCGGGTGAGGTCGTCCGTATCAGGTGGCGTAATTTTATAAACAAGCCCCAGGGCGGGATCGAACTCGGGCAATACCGTCGGGATCACGGAAACTGAAGGGGAAGTGGGCTGTGGTGCAGGCGTGGCATCGACAGGATTTGCTACCGGAATTGGCGGTGCCTTGATGATGGCGGCAAGGGCAGAAACTGACGAGGACGGGATGAGAGGCTCTGCTGCGTCACCGATCAGGAATCCGAACGGAGCGACCTCGTCATCATCTGCGGTGAGGGTGGAACCATTGGCCTGAGCCGATGGTGCGGCTGGCTCGGCGGGGGTGGCGAGCGGAACTTTCGTGCTCTTAACCCGGACGGTGGGGCGGCGGATAGTGGCAGTCTTGGGTTTGCTGGCTGGTGCAGGCGGGCTGACGGGCTGCGCGGCTGGCACGGGCTCGACCACAGGCAGAGTCGCGGGGACGAGAGCCGGTGCTGGCTGAGTCTGAACTGCAGGAATCTGGGCGGGAGGTGCTGCGGGTGTTGGTTTCGCAGCAGGGGGCAGCGTGCGCTCAGGGAAGATTTCGCTGACATTCGGCAGCACTTCGGTCAGCAGCGCGGGCGGCGGATTCAGCGGACTCGTGGAGGGCCTCATCGTTTGTTCAGCCAGCTTGCGCTTCAGTACCGCGATCTCCTGAAGCTGGCCGATATTCTCCAGTTTCATGTGCTGGAGATGCTTCTTGTAGCGGCCCCAGATAGCGGCCCCCATGCACATACCGAGCAGGAAAAAGAGGGAGGCGAGGGCAAACACGAACACTCCGCTGTGCAGCAGGAAATAGATAAGCGGCTCGGACTCGAGGATGGGAAACTCGATCTTCATAGGCAGGAATGGGAGAAGCTCATTGGATCAGGATTTCGACGCTGCGGATCTCGGCCGGAGCGTGTTTGCTGCCCGCAGGGACGGGATCGAAGGCCACGGGCAGCATCTCCGTGGCAGGTGCCCCTTGTTCGATCAGGAAGGAGACGATCTCCTCTGCGCGACGACGGGCCAGATTTGACTCAATCTTCAAATCGCCTGCTGGATCGGGGTGGCCTCCGACGGTGAGCTTCAGCGCTGGCCCGGCGGAGAGAAGTGCTGGCACCAGATTGGCCAGACGGATCTTTTCCTCCGCATTCAGCGTGCTGCTGCCGACACCGAAGATGAAATACTGCCCGGCGAAAACATCGCGCACGGTCTGCAGTGCATCTTCCGGCAGAGCGGTCTCGATCCGGCGGCCTGAAAAATGATACCGGGAGGGGAAATAGGTGAGCTGCATCTCCGCGCGGCGGCCTTTGGTCAAAGGGCGCAGAAAGGTCAGCCAGGCGCTCTCCAGCGTGCGGGTGGCATCGGCGGAGAGACGCGGGTTGCCATCGGCACGGACACTGAAGTCTCCCGGAGCAGGTGTGCTGTAAAAGCTGCGCAGGAAGGGAGCGATCACGCCCTCTGCCGTGAAAGGCGCGGCGAGGGCAAACTGCGTGGCACGGAGCTTCTCCGCATCCACTGGCAGACTGTGCGGACCCGAACTGATGGCCTCGATCACCTCCGCACGCAGCCCCTCCGAGGGAAGCATCCCAGAGACGTGGAGCCGCCCCTCCCGCCGTACGATCTCCAGTGCGGAGGGCACATGCAGGGCTTCGATGATGGGCTGAAGCATGGGACTGTCCTCCCGCAGCGGCAGCTTCTCACCTTCCGGCAGACGCACGAGCGCGGAGGTTTGCAGTCCGTCTGCGGTGATCTGCAAATCCGGGCGGATCTTTTGCAAAAGCGTCTTCAGCGACTCCGCCGCTGCCTTGTCCGGCATCCAGCCCTCCACCGTCAGGGTGTCATCCGCCAGACGCGCCTTCAGACGCGCCAGGATGCTGAGGCGATTGCTCACCAGACGAAGTGCTCCGATGTCTCCAATCTCCTGCGTGACCCGCTTCACCGAGGCTTCGTCAGATGCATCGCCCGTGATGCTGAGGTCCAGGTAACGGAGATCCACCGTGGCACCTTGGATGTCTGCCTTCTTGAGAATTTGCTCCACATTTGCCCGCAGACGAGGCTGCTGATGCTCCTCGAAATCCCACCAGTGCGCCAGCATCATCACCGGCAGCAGCGCGATGAAAAAGAGGACAATAGTGAAGCGCATGGCGAAGGGTGGGGAAGAGCGATTGACACACCGGAGCGACCACGGATACTCCGCGCCCCTCCGGCAGGTACT
>JBILPY010000026.1:0-18451 GCA_044373575.1 Prosthecobacter sp.
GCTGAGGCATTCACGATCCGCAGCCGCACACGCTCGCCGGGTTTGCCTTCGATCCGTGTCTGGCGCAGTCCGTTGATGAGAAAGCCATGATAACCGACATCGGAGATGTCCATCGGCATCATGCGCGACCACTCACGCGAAAAGTAGTCCTTCAAATTCCCCCGCTGCCATGCGCCGAGGATGGACTGCGAGTTCCGCCGCATCAGCCCGAAGTAATCACTGCCGCGCATCAGCATGCGCATGACCTCCATGGGGTCCGTGTTCGTCCAGTCAGATAGCACCAGCACCTGCTCGCGATCTGCTTTCACCGGTTCGCCGTCACGCGGGAGCACCACGATGCTGCCAAACACACCGTTCTGCTCCTGCAAATGCGTGTGCGAGTGATACCAGTAAGTGCCGCTGTGCCGCAGATCGAACCCGAACGTATGCGTCGTCCCCGGCTGAATGGGCGGCGTCGTCACATGCGGCACACCGTCCTGCTCGTTCGGCAAAAGCAGCCCATGCCAGTGTGTCGAGGTGGTCTCGTTCTTGAGCTGATTATGAACCCGGATGCGAGCGAAATCACCTTCGCGAAAGCGCAGTGTCGGTCCTGGAATGCCACCATTGATGGTGAATCCGCGCACCGCTTTGCCCGCAGGGCTGACGATTTGTTCCGCGATGGTGAGGTCGTACTCGACCACGCGCTGTCCTGGCACCGGCTTAGGTGTCTTGCAGGTATCGCAGGCAAAAATGGTCATGGGCAACCCGAGGGCTGCGAGCAGTAAAAAGAGTCGTTTCATGAAATCGGAGTCGTTGAAGGTTCTGAGAACCAAGCTCACGCAGGCCAGAGCCCCTGAGGGACCGCGAGACGTGGGCACAATGCGTCTGTCAGAGACGCCGACTCAATGCAGAAACGAGCAGAACAGTACCGCCAGCCGGACGCGCGACTGAAGGGGATGATCCTCAAAACGCACACCCGAGCGCTGAACGTGACGCGAATCGTGATAAAGCGGAGCCCGCAATTCATGGGAGGGCTCCCATGGTACAACGGGGACAAGCTCCGTGCCACGCGATGCAGGCAGGCTGGGGGAATCGCGGTGCTCGGGCACCCTGGGTGCGGCATCGCAATCACAGCCACCGAGCCCTGCATCAGCAAGAGCTGCGCAGCAGCTCATCTCACAAACCACCCTCTTATCCTCACGCATCATCACCGCCTGCACAGGCAATGACTGCACCAGCAGCGCGATGAAAAGGAAGATGGAGCGAAGTAAGATCACGGTTTATTCATGCAGACGCCTGATGTGAGGAATGATTACACCAAATATTCCTAAATGGCCCATCTTTTCTGGGCACCTGCCCACATCTGACTGCCCGGCCAGGAACTGTGAGCCAATGAGAATGGATGTTTGTTCATCAAGCCGAAGGCTTCATGTCAGTTCATTCGTGACGACTCAGGAGTGAGTAGGATATTTTGATGAATCTCGAATACGCGCAGCGGCTCCGCGTCCGATGACCACGCCGCCATGCTGCGGCAACGAATCAAAACCAAACCACCCCCTCATGAAAAAACTCATTACCCTTCTGGCCGTCGCGGCCAGCTTTGCCGTCCTCACTCCTGCTACCAGCCAGGCTCGCGATGGTCACGGTCATTCGAGTAGCAGCAGCTTCTCGCACTCCTGCGGTTCCTGCCGCGCACCGATCTATCGTCAACGTGTGGTCGTCGGTCGTGATCGTCATGGCTGCCCTCAGTATGGCTATCGCACCGTGAGCCATAGCTGCCGCTCCAGTCATTCCTCGCATGGGCATTCGTCCCATGGGCACTCCTCTCACGGTCATAGCGGCAGTCGTGGTGGATTCAGCTTCCCTGGCTTCTTCTTCGGTTTCGGCCGCTAGTTGCTAAGAAGCAGGAGCGCGAGCCTGCTCACACACTTCAAAGCCCATCAGAGAGTAATCTCGGACGGGCTTTTTCTTGGAAGGGAAAACGGGGCGATGCTGTGGGTTACTTCTTCTCCGCCTCAGGCATGCACTTGCAGATCCATTCCTGCGCCTGGCATCCCTCGCAGATGGCGGTGTTGTATTCGAGCCGAGCCGTGATGGCTTTTGCCTTGGGCTCGCTCTTGAACTGGAGGATCAACCACTCGCCCGACCTTACGACGGGCACGACGAAGCCCTTGGCATCCTTTTCCACCGCTAGCTTGGTCGGGCTTTCACGATCTCCGGTGATGGCGGTAAGTGTTTGTTCGGCCATTGCGACGGGCTTCATGTCCTTATCGAGCAGCGCGATGTGAAACTTGTCGTCTTTGACGAGGACTTCGCCGTGCATGGTTTCGTTTTTGCTGAACTCGAGGATGCGTCCGCCATTCGGGCCGCGTTCGACGCCTTCATGAGCGAAGGTCAGGGTGGAGATGAGAGTGAGGAGGAGCAGTTTTGTTTTCATGGGTAGAGGTGGGTTTGGATGGACTTTAACGCGGCCTTGCGGCCAAAGAGGTAGAACACGGCAGGTGTGACCATGAGGTCGAGCAGGGTGCTGCTGACGAGTCCGCCGACGATGACGACGGCCACGGGATGCAGGATTTCTTTGCCGGGCTCATGGGCGGCGAGCAGCAGCGGAATCAAGGCGATGCCGGCGGCGAGCGCGGTCATCAGCACGGGCACGAGTCGCTCCAGGGTGCCGCGCACGATCATCTGGCGGGTGAAGCTTTCGCCCTCGTGTTTCATGAGATGCAGGTAATGGCTGATCATCATGATGCCATTGCGCGCAGCGACTCCGCCCACGGCGATGAAGCCAACGATGGTGGCAATGCTGATGTTGTTGATGAGCAGCCAGGTCAGGCCAAGGCCACCCATGAGAGCGAGCGGGATGTTCAGCATGACTTGGAGCGCCAGCGAGAGGCTGCGGAAGTAGCTATAAAGCAGGATGGTGATGGCGATCAGCACGATGGCGAAGTAAAACGCGATGCGCTTTGCGGCTGCCTGCTGCGCCTGAAACTCGCCTTCGAAGCGGAGGAAGTAGCCTTCGGGCAGCTTCACCTTTTCCTTCACCGCAACGTCCCACTGTTGCACGAGTGATTCGAGATCGCGCTCGCTCGTGTTGGCGGCGATGACGATGCGGCGCTGGGCGTTTTCACGGTTGATGACGTTCGGCCCTTTGCCTTCCCGGATGTCGGCGACGAGTCGTAAAGGGATGCGCTGTTTGCTGTCAGTCTCGATGAGGAGATCGCCGAGCTTCTCGGGTGAATCACGCCAGCTTTCTGGGAGTCGCATGACGAGATCAACCGTGCGCTGACCTTCTCGGAGTTCGGCCAAGGTCTTTCCACCAAGCAGGGTCGAGACTTGTTCGTTCAATGCTCCGGGCTGCACGCCGTAGGCCATGGCGCGGTCGCGGTTTACTTCGATCTTTATTTGTGGGATGGGCACCTGCGCTTCGAGGTTCACATCGGTCAAACCGGGGATCGTCTTGGTGAGGTCGCGGACCTGTGCGCCTTTCTCGCGCAGCACGTCGAGATCGGGGCCGAAGATCTTCACGGCGATCTTGGCCGAAACTCCACTGAGCATGTGACTGAGCCGATGGCTGATGGGTTGGCCGACATTGACGAAGGTGCCGGGGATGCCTTGGAGCTTCGTGCGGATGTCGGCAAAGACGACATCGCGCGGCCTGCCTGTTTCGTGGAACTCGACATCAAATTCGTTCACACTCACGGGCATGACGTGGTCGTCCTTTTCAGCACGTCCGGCACGGCGGCCCACGCTTTTGACTTCGTCGATGCTTTGCAGCAAACGCACGCCGACCTCACCGATCTCGTTGGATTGAGCGAGCGAAGTCCCCGGCGCGCTGACGAGGGAGATGGTGGCACTGCCTTCATTAAAAGCAGGCAGGAATTCCTTTCCCATCATCGGGTAGAGCATGAGCGAGGCGATGAGCAACA
This sequence comes from Prosthecobacter sp., assembly GCA_044373575.1. Classification (GTDB taxonomy): domain Bacteria; phylum Verrucomicrobiota; class Verrucomicrobiia; order Verrucomicrobiales; family Verrucomicrobiaceae; genus Prosthecobacter. Next base: position 3,906 of record JBILPY010000026.1, read on the forward strand.
TGCCTGCGAGTGCGATGACAAGCATCGGTGTGCCGAGCGCGAAACGCAGGAAGGTGTGACGCACGATCAACTTCATACCGCGCACGATGAAGCCATCACCATGACTGCCTTTCGAGGGCTTGAGCAGAAGTGAGCACAGCACAGGGATGACCGTCAAACTCACGACAAATGACGCCGCCATGCTGGTGATCGTGGCGATGGCGATGGGGGTGAAGAGGCGACCTTCGATGCCCTCCAACCCAAGCAATGGCAGGAAGACGAGAATGATGAGGATGGTGGCGTAGAGGATGGAGTTTCTCACCTCGCCGGAAGCGGAGGCGATGACCTCTAATGTGCTGCAGGCCTCTGGCCTGCTCTTCGCAGCCGGGACGGCTACACCACTCTCCCGCAGTCTTCGGAAGACGTTTTCCACATCCACAATCGCATCATCCACAACCATGCCGATGGCGACGGCGAGCCCACCGAGGGTCATCGAGTTCACACTGACGCCGAAGAACTTAAAGGTGAGAATCGTGACTGCGAACGACAGCGGCATAGCCGTGAGCGTGATCGCGGTGGTGCGGAAATTCAGCAGAAAGAGGAACAGGATGATCGTCACCATGATCGCGCCATCGCGAATGGCTTCTTGGAGATTGCCGATAGCGTGCTCGATGAAGTCGCCCTGCCGGAACATGATCTCGGCCGTGACTCCGGCGGGCAGTGTGGGGCGCAGTTCTTCGAGCGCCGTTTCGATCAGTGCGGTGAGCTTCAGCGTGTCAAAGCCCGGCGCTTTGTCGATGCTGAGCACCACTCCCATCTGTCCATTCACGCTGGCATCGCCACGCATGGTCTGAACGGCGTGTCTCACCTCCGCGACATCGCGGATGAGCACGGCACGGTTGCCCACTGTCTTGATCACGCTGCCTGAGACGTCTTCCAGCGATGTCGTCATGGCGAGATTGCGCACCATGATCTCGCGCGGCCCGGCTTGCAGATATCCACTGGTGGCATTGCCCGCCGCTTTGCTCACGGCGGCCTCGATTTCTTCAAAGGTGACCCCAAACGCGGCGAGACGATTCGGATCTGGCTGCACCTGGATCTGCTTCACACCACCACCGATGGTCAGCACCTCCGCCACTCCACCGATGCTTTGCAGGCGACGTCGAATGGTCCAATCGGCCAGCGTGCGGAGATCCATCGGTGCGACTTTGCCATCCGTGCTGCGCAGTCCGACGAGGAGTATCTCTCCCATGAGCGATGACACAGGGGTCATGCCCGGCTTGGCACCCGCAGGCAAGGTATTGAGCACAGATTGCATGCGCTCCTGCACGAGCTGGCGCGCGCGGTAGATGTCCGTGCCCCAGCCAAACTCGGCAAACACGAGCGAGAGGCCGACATCAGAGTTTGAGCGGAGTCGATCAAGCCCACCGACACCTTGCACGGCGCTTTCAAGAGGCTGTGTGACGAGCGTCTCGACTTCCTCTGGCGCGAGGCCTGGGGCTTCGGTCAAGATGGTGACCGTGGGCTTCGTCATGTCTGGCAACACCTCGACGGGCAGTTGCGTGAGCGTTTGCCAACCAAACAACAGCACCATAAGCGCCGTCATCAGAATGAACGGACGATGATGCAGGGAAAAGCGGATAAGCTTGTTCAGCATGAGATCAGGCGGTGGCGGTTCTCCGGCCCATCACGAGTGAGACGATCAGCAGCACCAGCAGCAAACCGCTCGTGCCTGCGAAGAAGGTGGTGAGCTGCGACCAGCCGGCGCCTACCTCATGGTCGTGATCATGGTCGCCATGCCCTCCGGCAGCGGCGATCTGTTCCTTGGTCATCTCGGTGCCGTCTTCGTTGTGCGGATGGCCGTGCGCAGCATCCATGGCGTCTTTGAGGCTGACGCTGCCTTTGCCTGCAAAGGAGAGGGCGTAGGCTCCGCGCGTGACGACTTCATCGCCGGGCAGGAGACCTTTGAGGACTTCAACGCTTTGATCGTTTTGCTCGCCGAGCTGCACGGGGACTTTGGCGAAGGCGTTGTCGAGTTCGTAGTCCTTCACGAGGACGAATCGCGAGGCGGCATCACCTTGAACAGCGGCGCGCGGGATGGTGGTTACGCCTTCACGTTTGGAGACGATGATGTGAAACTCGGCTCGCAGGCCGGGACGCAAGAGCAGGTCTTCATTTGGCAGATGGAAGGCGGCTTCGACGGTGCCTTGCTCGCGGTCGGCATAGGCTCCGAGATGGGCGAGCTTGGCTTCGACGACTTTGTCCGGCTGCGTGGCAATGCGGATGCGGGCGATCTGACCGAGGGCGAGTTTGCCCGCGAGATGCTGGGGCACATGGGCGCTGGCTTCGACGGTGTTGAGATCGACAATTTCCATCAGCACCTGATCAGGATGAATGGGCTGGCCGACGGAGATATCGACCTTTGAAACGAGACCGCTCATCGGCGCGGGCAGCATGATGGTCGGTGGTGGATCGCCGGGCTGACGACTCTCCACCCACATGAGTTCGTCTCCCTCCTCCACCTGCTGATGGGGCAGCGCGAGTACGGAGAAAGCGCGGCCAGGAATGCGACTGCTGACCACAGCACGCTTGCCAGGCAGGACTTCGATCTCGCCAAGTGCGAAGAGGGTTTGCTCAAAGCTGCCTTCCTCGGCTTCGACGGTTTCGATGCCGAGGTTTTTGACGCTGGTGGCATCCAGGATGATGCGTTCGGGCTCGGCGGCGAGACACGAGAGCGAGATGAAAAGGAAAAGTGAGAGACGCATGTGGATCAGAGTTCGACGCCCGCCATCTTGAGCAGGCGCATGGTGAGGGCGTAAAGGGCGACGGTGAGGATGATGCCCGTGCCAAGCGCAGGCCAGAAGCCGCCGAGCTTCTTGATGAGCCAGGGCATCATGAGAAACATCGGCAGCGTGGGAAGGACGAACCAAAAGGTGCCGAAAGCATGTCGCCCGATGAGCGCTGAGTCCTTCGTCTCCACATACAGCCAGATGAAGGCGAGCAACGAAGTCAGCGGCAGCGAATGGATGATGCTGGCAGCCGAGTTGTTTCGCTTCGCGATCTCGGTGACGGCAACGATGACGCCCGCGCTGAGGAAGAGCTTGAGGAGGTAGTAGGTCATGGTGATGAGAGATCAGGGTTTGCCGACAGCTGCTTCATAACGAATGCGAGCAAGGTGGAAGTCACGCGCCGCGTCCAGCGCACCGGATTCAAGTTCGAGGCGTTGATCGCGGGCGCGGAGCACGGTGAGGAGATCGGTCTGGCCTGCTTCATAGGCTTTTTCGAGCTTCTGGGTTTGCTCGAGGACGAGTGGGAGGAATTGATCGCGCGTCTCGCGGAGCAGGGCGGCATTGGCTTCCATCTCGCGGCGGGCAGTGTCTGCCTCACTGGTGATCTGAGAGGCGAGCGCGTCCTTTTCTAAACGAGCTCGCTCGGCACTCGCTGCCTTCTCGGCGATCTCGCCTTGGTTGCGATTCCACAGCGGCAGCGGGATGGAGAATCGGAAACCGACAAAGCCGGTGCGCTCGGTGTTTCGCGGAGTCACGTCCTGCTGCTCACGTGCGGCGAAGAAGCCTGCGCTCATGTCCTGCCAGCGTTTGGCTTTGGCGAGGTCGGCTTCGGTTTGGGCAGCTTCGGTGCGCGTTTGGGCGAGCTGGTAATCAGGACGTAGCTGCCATGAATTCGTGCCTGGCAGCTTAGTTCCCGTCAGGTCGCCAGTGAGGGTGAGTGAGTCCTTCGTGGCAATCCCGAGCATGGGTTTCAGTGCGCCACGAAGGCCAAGCGTCTCGGCTTCCATCTTGCGTGTCTCTAGCAGCAGTCGCTGAAGGTCTACCTGGGCTTGCGCGGCATCGAGAGCAGAGACTTCACCCGCTGCAGCACGCTCTTTGGCAAAGGTGGAGAGCTTCCGAGCCAGTTCCATTTGCTGGCGATGGAGCACTAGATGCTGATCAAGCGCGAGGAGTTTGACGGCGAGCGTCTTTGCCTCGGCGATGTAGCGGCGCTCGACATCCATGACTTCGAGTTCAGCGGCCTGCACGAGCTGGGTGGTGAGCTTTCTCTCCAGGCTCAGACGGCGTGTTACAGGAAAGGCCTGATCGAGTGAGAAGATGGTGCTGCGCGGACTGACGCGGCTTTCATTTTGGAAGCTGGTCTCCAGCGTCGGGTTCGAAAGTCGACCCGCGCCGAGCTGACGTCCACGAGCCTCCTCCACGACCATGCGCGCGGCTTTGAGAGATGGATGTTGGTGACGCACACACTCGCCGATGGCGGAGAGATCGAGCGTCAGCGCTGAGGCGCTGGTGCTGAGGAGTGCGAGAAAGAGAGAGGTTCGGAATAGCATGTTGAAGCAGAGTTTGAGATGAATACAGGCGGCCGATGTCGTCATCGTGGACGACACCCATCAGCCTCATCTCAAATCCGCATTGCCACCGAGCGTGTCAGCACGCGGGGCCATCTTCGATGCAGCTCCGCAAGTCGTGGCGGAGGAGTGGGCGAAAGCATCGCTGGCTGGGCCAGATCAAAGCAGGTCACGAAGTCAGGCAGAATGAAGACTGCGAGCACAGGCGCTGAAGTTGCCACGGATGTGCTGGCGAGTATGCGCGCCTGGACCGTGTCCTTCACGGGCTCGTGCTCATGCGTTTTGCCACTGTCTTCGTCATGCTCTTCATGAGAGTGCGATGTCGATTCATCTTCGTGGCAGCACTTGTCGTGATCGCCATGACAATGGTCAAAGGCGCTGATCTGCGCGACGCCATGGCAATCACAAAGATAGCCGCGCATGATGCCAAACACCTGTGCCCAACCCAGCGCGATTAGCGCGAAGGCAATGAGCAAGGGCGGTGGGCGTCGGTACACGGGTGAACTGTGGATGCGCGGGCTTTGAGTCGTCAACGGCCAATTCCATTCAATCGAGCAGCCGTGCAAGCAGTTCGGCCAAGCCAGTGGTGTCGGGCAAGGTATGGGTGGCTTTGACGTGATGAGCGTTCTCACTCTCGATGCGGATGGTTACTGGTACGCCGGCATTCGTGCCCATCTCGATGTCGCGATCTGCATCTCCCACGAGCAGGCTTTGGTTCACATCGAGATCGAGATCGGCAGCGGCGCGGAGGATCATCTCGGGGCTGGGTTTGCGGCAGGTGCAGTCGGGCTCGGTCTTGAGGCAGGTGCAGGCGTAGATGCCGTCGAACTCGGCTCCGTAATCACGCAGATGCTGCTGCATGTTCTTGTGAATGAGATCGAGATCAGCCTGTGACATGAGCTTTTTCCCGACGCCCTGCTGACTGGTGGCGAGCACGGTGGCGTAACCGCGAGCACGACAGAGTGCGAGCGCCTCGACGAGGCCGGGCGAGAAATGGAAGTCTTCCCAGCGCAGCACATAGCCAGGCCCGGGGGTGAGATTCACCACGCCATCGCGGTCAAAAAACACGGCACGGCGACTCATGACTGGGCTGGCGTGGGTTTCGGCCAGACGGGATGGCCGGTGATGCAGACGTTGTCACCGAGCGGCAAAATTTTCACGTCATCGATCTGCACGGACTGATCTAGCGGTAGGCCACCGATGGCTGGGAGCCCGGCGCTGCCACAGATGCGCGGGGCAACATACCAGACGATCTCATCCACAGCCTGGGCGGCGAAGGCCTGGCCGAGTACGTCAGCGCCGCCTTCGATGAGCACGGTCACGATGCCGCGCTGGGCGAGTTCTTTGAGCACATCGACAAAACCCAGATCGCGCAGCACCCAGGTGCGCTCCTTGTGCTCGTCCGTGAATACATGCGAGGACTCCGGCAACTTGGAGGAGTTCGAGAGGATGACGCGATACGGCTGCTCCTTCAAACCGGGAGCGCCTTCGCGGATGGTGAGCTGCGGATTGTCCGCTCGAATGGTGCCCGCGCCAACGAGAATGGCATCAACCCGCGCACGCAGGCGTCGCCCATGGGCCCGTGCGGACTCGCTGGTGATCCATGGGCCTTCACCCGTAGGTCGTGTGATCCGACCATCGAGACTCTGGCCTACTTTCGCGATGACATAGGGCAGGCCTGTCGTGATCCATTTTGAAAAAGGGCGGATCATCTCACGGCACTCGTCTTGCAGCACCCCAGTAGTGACGGAGATGCCTGCGGAAGTGAGGATCTCCTGCGCGCGACCTGCGTGGCGCGGGTTCGCGTCTCGGGCTCCCCAGACCACTCGTTTGATACCAGCTGCCTTGATCGCTTCCGTGCAGGGGCCGGTGCGACCTTGCGTGCAGCATGGCTCCAACGTGACAAAAAGTGTTGAGCCTGGAAGTAACTTGGGGTTGTAGGTTTGCGCATCGCGGATCGCCTCGATCTCCGCGTGTGGGCCACCAGCTTTGTGATGGTAGCCCTGACCGATGGCCTTCCCATGATGGACGATGACCGCACCGACGGGAGGATTCGGACTCGTCAGTCCCAGCCCGCGCTTCGCTTGATCGAGCGCGAGATGCATCCAGCGAGTGTCGGGTTCTTGTGGTGCTGTAGCCATGGGGGCGTGCCTTTAAGACGTTCATTCTGAAGAGACAAGCAGACATTTGTCTAAGGTGAATTTCCGGGGACTTCCAAATTCGGCAACAGGCGGCGGATCACCCACAAAAGTCCGCCTACCACGAGCGCCAGCGTGGCCCAGAGCAGCGGCCCACCGCTGGTGGAAGGGGACCTTGGTGCAAGGATCACTCGAAGAGGTTCCGAAGCTCCGAGGGTGCCGGAGATTTTCGTGGCTTTCTCAAACTCAGTGCGCACCAGCGAGAGATCGTAGCGCGGTGCGGCGGCCTCTGACTGAGCGTAATAGAGGTGGACCGGCGACGTGTCGGCGGCGCGGAACCACACTCGGGTGACCGGATGCTTCAAACGCACCCGCGAGAGATTCAGCGGGGCATTGTCGCCATTGTCCGTCTCGATGATGAAGGTGTCTCCCGCTGGACGTGATGAGATGGAGAAGCGTAATGGACTTGGCTGTTGGTTGGGCTGGCGAATCCACAAGAAGGTGATGGGCACAAAGCTTGGGCCATCTCTGGTCACAGTTTCCCAAGATTCACTTAGCTGAACATGCCGTTCGAACAGAGGCGTGTCACTTTCCAGGGTGATTTCATGGACAGGGTAGCCGATAAAAGGCATGCGTACTTTCCACACAGACATGCTCGATCTCTTCGCGTCGGGGATGAGCTCGAAGCTGGCATCTACCTCCCGGGTGTCGCTACTCTGCTTGAGCAAGTAGGGCACTTGCTGCCCATCCCGAATCACTCGCAGGTCGGCGAAATCGCGGGCGGCATGTGCGAGCACTTCGGGATCTAGCTCGACTTCGACGATGCCAGCTTCGCGGAACTCGATAACACGACGCCGGGCCCAGGCGCTGACATCGAGGGTGCTGCCGGAGGCACCCACAGCAGGAGCGGTGGCGTCTTTACGAAAGGTGGCGTTTGCAGCCACGACAGAGGCTTTGGGCTTGCTAGCAGCCGCCTGACGAAGCTGGCTGGTGAGCGTGGCGATGTCGTATCGTGGTGCCTCAGCCTGGGCATTGCCGGCAAATAGCTGCCACGCTCCGGGCGCATCGGCTTGGAAGAGCAGCGTGCTCGGATAGCGCGTGAGTTCGAAGCTGTCGATGCGCAGCGGTGGGTTGCTTTCGTTGTCAATCACCAGCTCGATCTCACGGTCTTCTGCCAACTGATGCAGCGGCACTTCAATCTCTTCGGCACTGTGCCCTTCGTGCTGGAGTCGGAAGATGGTTTGCGCAATGCCAAGCACCGTGACGCGACGCTGAAACACCGGCTCTGGCGTGAGCAGGCGCAGCGTGGCGAGCCGCAGGTTCGCTGCACCGAGATCGAGCCTGAGATACGTTTCGCCAGCACGCTCCTCGCGTGATTTGATCGTCACGGCATGAGGCACCGTGACCGGCACGGACTCAACGGATTCGCGGTAAATGTTGGCGCTGCTGAATGCCACAGGGCTCGTGCGCAGGTCCTCCACCAGCAGGCGAAAGTGGGTCCAAGCGCCCGCCGTGAAGCGCAGGCTGAGCCGCTCGATCCCCGGCTGGTGGCAGATGAGTTCGTTGCGCGTCAGTGGTTGCCAGTTCGTGCCATCGGTGGAGGCTTCCAGGCTGGCGGCTTTGATGAAATTCGATGTCGGTGTGCTCAGTGAGATACCGCTCACGGCACCATTTCCCGGTGGTGCGAGGAACTCCAGCACCGTCGTCGTGTCCCGCAGGGATTGTTTGAAATCCAGCGCTGTCTGTCGGGTGCCGGCCTCTGGAGCCACAGGCTGGAGCACCACATACGGCATCTCCACGCCCGCCGGATTGACCAGCCGCAGGTCATGAAAGGGTGCGCCGCTCATGCCCCGCGCCGCATCCAGCAGCGCCGGGTCGAGATCCAGCCTCTGCAGTCCGGGCTGCGTGATTTCGAGTGTCTGCCGGTGTGTCCACGCGGCGTAGTCCGCAGCAGACAAGGGCTGCGCGAGAAGGAGACCTATCCAAAAGCTGGCTTTCATGTGGGGGTTCATTTTGCGTCCTCGTTTTCTGCGCCAAGAAATCTCTGATACAGGAACGAAGCTGCCAGCGCGATGATGGCGACGACGATCAGGGCACCGATGCGATAGACGCTGTCGATGCGCGCGAGGTCGTGAAGGAAGAGTTTTAGAATAGTCACAGCGAGCAGGCCGATGCCGACATAGCGAAGGGGTGCAATGCGCTTCCACAGACCGAGAATGATAAGCCCGAGGGCAAAGACAGCCCAGGCGATGGTGTAGGTCATGTCGCGGGCGAAGTCGCCGCCGAACTTAAATACGAGGCTGGAGGTTCCGACAGGCGTGAAGGCATCAGCGATCTCGATATTCACCAGCAGGAAGAGCAGCACGCCTCCGAAGGCGAAGAAGACCGGACGCAGAGACAATGGCCCCCAACGATCCTTCGGCGGTTCCAGCCAGCGCGCGGCGGCAAACATGGCCAGCGCGGCGAGCGAGTAGGCGTAGAGCTGCCAATTCAGGAGCATCGACTCACTGCGGACTTGGTAACTGAGCACGGCCGGATTCAGCGCCAGCCGGGCAAAGGCAGCCGCGAGCAGCACCGCACCCGTGCCGCGCAGTCCAGGATGCGGCACGCGGCGGTAAAGCCAGCACAGCGCCGCGCCTTCCAGCGCCCAGCCGAGCGTGATCCACTGCTTCTCGAACTGGATCGGAAAGATGAGCGTGATGAAGAATAAGGCCACGCCGCCGAACCACGCGAGCTGCGTGAGACGTGCGGGATTCTCAGCGCGGTGATGTTTGATCACGAAAATGAGCGCGAGCAGTGGCGCGATGGCAAAGGCGAGCGGCAGCAGGCGCATGACATCGTAGTCCGGCCAAGTAAGTTTCACCGCCCGATAGACGAGACCGAAGCTGCCAAGCCCTGCGGCTGCGGAAGTGATCCAGGGCAATCGACGTTCGGCAAACTGAGCGCGGAAGAGGAAGGGGAACGCAGTAAAGAGCAGATAGAAGCCGACATACCAAAGCAACGGCACCTCGGCGCTGGCAGCGCTGAAATGCTCCGTGTGCCAGACCCACTCCAGACCGATGACGCAGCCCATGGCAGCCACAGCGAGCTGGGTGATGCCGCTTACCTGCACGATGCCGAGCAGGAAGACCGCCAGCAGCAGGGCGAGTCCGAAGATGGGCGATGGATTCGGCACCTTCATGCTGAATGTGGCGAGGATGAGCAGGGCAAAAGGCATCACCGCTGAACTCACCGGCACGAGCGAGACATGCTCCGCCTTTGGCATCTTGCGCGCCAGCCAGACTCCCACCGCGCTGAAGAGTACAGCAAAGCCACCCACGACGAACAAGAAGCCACCGAGCCCGGCATCGTGACGGCCCGGCAGATGGAAGAGCCAGGCACCCGCCGTGATCAAAGTCAGCACCAGTGCCACCAGCACGGGCAGCACCACGCCCGTCATGGCCGCGAGCGCGATGATGACCACATTCACGAGCAGGATCGCAGGCCAGATGGCAAAGCCCACGGTGTCCAGCGTAAGCACCGGCAGCAGCATGAGCAGCAGCGCGATGATGGGAGTCCAGCCGACGGGCAGCAGGAGCTTCTCTCCACGCCGCATCCACAGCACGGCAAAGGCCGTGTGCAGCAATCCAAAGACGAGGTAGATGACGAGCGCCTGGATAAGCAGATCCTGATTCAAACGTGACGTCGTCCAGAAGGCGAGATGGAGAAAGCTGAAGCCGATCAGCTTCCCGTGGACACCTGCCACTCCGGGCCGCAGCCAGACAATGCCGAGAACAAGCACATTGAGCCCAAAAACAAAACTGTAGAGAACCACCGGACGTGTGGCGATGCCGCTGAAACCCATAAAAACAAAGGCCGCCAGCATGGCGCCACTGCATACGGCGATGGCCGACCATGGCAGGATGTCGTCTTCGTCCTTCCTTTGTCCGACCCAGGCTACGGCGGCGGCAAAGAGCAGCCCAAAGACGAGGAACACGCCGATGGGAATCCAGGTGGCCGAACCATGTGCGTAGCCTGAGGAGTCGAAGAAACGCATCAGCCAACCACCCTGCATGAGCAGCGTACCTCCCACTGCCAGCGGCACCATCAGCATCCAACGTTTGTGTTTCACCACTGCCATCACGCCCACGACGAGCAGGGCGATGTAACTGAAGAGCCCGAAAGGATGATCCTGCCCGGTGGAGCACAGCGGCGGCGTGAGAAAGCCGCCCAGCATCCCGAGCACGGCCACGACTCTGGCATCCAGTCGCACCGCTAGGAGAAAGGCTGTGACGGTCACCAGCGCCATGAAGGCAAAGGTCACCAGCGGGCTGTCAAAAGGCACGAGTTGATACAAAGAATGCGCCGCGAAGCTGACGCCATACAGCGCCACGATGCCCGTTGCACAGAGCGTCTGCCCGAGCACAACGTATTGCCGCCGCCGATGCGTCAGCACTCCACCGACGAGCAATGCCACACCAATAAGAAAACCAATCGCCACTCGCATCCCTGGCGAGATCCAGCCGCGCTCGAAGCTGAGTTTCACAAAGAACAGGATGCCGAGGAACATCGCCAGCCCGCCAACCCAGGCGAAGAGTTTCGCCCCCATGAACTGCTCCAGATTGAGCTTCGGAAGCTCGGGTGCTTTGGGGGCTACCCGACGTGGAGAGAGTGGTGGCCTAGCGGTATCGGGCTGCATCGCCGCACGAGCCATCAGCTCTCCGAGGTTGGATGGAGGTGGTGGCGGCGTGACGAGTGGCTCTTTCACCACCGGCTTCTCCACGACTGGCTGGGTCACCGAAGGTGCGAAGCGCTCTTGGGCCGCATTTTCCACACGAGCGATGATTGGGGCATCGGTTGCTTCGAGCGCCTCGATCCTTTTTTGCAGTCGTTGCTGCTGCTCCACCTGATTTGCCAAGGTCGCACGCAGTTGTCGGATGTGAGACTCCTGCTCACGCATCCGAGCTTTGGTGCCGCTGGCAATGATCAAAGCTGCGATAGGGGCGATAATGAATCCGATCAGGAGCAGGATGAAGAGCACTTCCATGGCAGGGACTCTGACAGACTCCGGGTCGCCTGGGAATCACGAAATCAACCCGGATGGTGCCTCCTGATGCGCTTCCACCACGCTGCGGCTTTCCAGTCGAACTCGTCCATGCTAAGAGCATTCCATGCCCGCCTACTTCGATCACAATGCCACCACGCCGCTGCATCCCGCTGCACGTGAAGCGTGGCTGCGGGCGAGCGAGAAACACTGGCATAACCCATCGAGCCTTTATCGCGAAGCGGGCTTCACCAGTCAGGCGATGGAATCCGCGCGCGAACGCCTCGGCGATCTCCTCGGCGTCGAGCCTGAGCGCATCGTCTTCACCTCAGGTTCGACGGAGTCGAACAACACGCTCTTTGCTGGGCTCGCCAAATGCCTGCCGCCAGATGCCTGCGTGGCCATCTCCGCCATCGAACATCCCAGCGTGCGCGAGGCAGCACGAGCCTGGCTCGGCCGCGCGCGAGTCATCGAGATCCCCGTCGATGCCGAGGGTGTGGTGCAGCCGGATGCTTTGAAAAACGTGCTCGTCGAGCAGCAACCCGCGCTCGTCTCCGTGATGGCGGCGAACAATGAAAGCGGCGTGCTCCAGCCCTGGCCCGAGCTTTTGAAACTATGCCGAGAACATGGAGCTCGCTTCCACTCCGATGCCGCGCAGTGGGTGGGCAAGCTGGATGCCACGGCGCTTGGCACTTGCGATTACCTCACCGGCAGTGCTCACAAGTTCGGTGGGCCGAAGGGCATCGGCTTCCTGGTGCTGGCGGATGAAGCGGAAGCCTTCCCTCTGCTCCACGGCGGCCCGCAGGAAAACAGCCGCCGTGCCGGCACGGAGAATTATCCCGCCATCGAAGCGATGGTCGCTGCACTCGAAGCCATCACGCCACGTCTCGATGATGTGCAGCGTGTGCAGACCGCCCTGCGCGATGCATTTGCCGAGCAAATGAAGCGCGACTTTCCTGGCCTGCGTGTGATCAGCGAAGGCGCACCTCGACTCTGGAACACGGTGCTGATGGTCATGCCGCAGCACTCGAATTTAAAATGGCTCACACGCCTCAGCCGCGCAGGCTTCGCCATCTCCACGGGCTCAGCTTGCAGCTCGGGGAAGGAAGGATCATCCGTCGTCGTGCAGGCTCTCGGCGCGGATTGGGAGGAGCTGCGCCGCGTGGTGCGCGTGAGTGGCGGCTGGGACACTACCGAGGCTGACTGGGCGGCGCTGGCGGAGTCTTTTGCCGAAGTGTCCCGAGGTTTGGACGCATCTTAGGCTTAACTTTTCCAGCCAAGGCTTGCCGCCATGGCCCGCCTTCCTTCATGATGTGCGGCATGATCCGCTGGTTCGTTCTCTTTTTCATCCTCACCGCCCTCCACGCTGCCGAGCCCGATACGCGTCTCGTCCGAGAAACTTCAGCGCTCACGCCCGAACAGGAAAAAGCGGCGCTGCATGTGCCGCCGGGCTTTGAGGTCCACCTCTTCGCCAGTGAGCCGATGATCAACAAGCCGATCAATATGGCCTTCGATGCGCGTGGTCGGCTCTGGGTCAGCAGCACCGTCGAGTACCCCTACGCCGCCGACAAATCCCGCTGGTCCGACCCGCAAGGCACCCGTGTCAAAGACAGCCGCGATGCCGTCAAAATTCTCGAAGACACCGACGGCGATGGCAAAGCGGATAAAGTCACCGACTTCGCCGACGGCCTGAACATCCCCACCGGCGTGCTGCCCTGGCACAAGCCCGAGCACAAAGCTGGCTGCATCGCCTGGAGCATCCCGAACATCTGGTACTTCGCCGACACCGATGGCGACGACAAAGCCGATGTCCGCGAAGTCATCTTCGGCCCGCTCGGTTATGAAAAAGACACCCACGGCATGTGCAGCAGCTTCCGCCTCGGCCTGGATGGCTGGGTGTATGCGACGCATGGGTTTAATAACACGAGCCACTTCAAAGCAAAGGATGGCAGCACGCTCGAACTCCACAGCGGCAATGTCTTCCGCTTCCGCCCCGACGGTTCCCGAGTCGAACCCTGGACCCACGGCCAGGTGAATCCGTTCGGCCTCTGCTGGGACCGCTACGGCAATCTCTACAGCGCCGACTGCCACAGCTCGCCGATCTATCAGCTCATTCGCGGCGCGCATTACCCGAGCTTTGGCAAACCGCACGATGGGCTCGGCTTCGCGCCTGTCATGTGCCAGCACACGCATGGCAGCACTGGCATCTGCGGCATCGTTTATATCGACGGCGGTGTCTGGGGCCCCGAGTGGGACGACCACACCTTCGTCGGCAACGTCGTCACTTCGAAGGTGAACCACGACCACGTCACCTTCACCGGCAGCACCCCGAAGGCGAACGAGCGGCCCGACTTCCTCACCAGCGACGACCCCTGGTTCCGCCCCGTCGATCTCCAGCTCGGCCCCGACAATGCCCTCTACATCGCCGACTTCTACAACAAGATCATCGGCCACTACGAAGTGCCGCTGGAGCATCCTGGACGAGACAGGGAACGCGGGAGAATCTGGCGGGTGGTGAAGAAGGACTCGAAGCCACAACCGAACGACTTCACCGCGATGCTTCCCAAGCAGATAGCGAACGAACTGGGCCATCCAAACCTCACACGTCGCCATCTCGCGCTGCGCGAAGTCAGGCTGCGTGGCACCAAAGAGTGGCTGCCAGAGTTCTTCCGTGTCTTTAAATCCGGAGAATCCATGGTGGCACAAGGTGATCGTGAGCCTCCTGATCAGCGGAACAACGACATCGGAGACTTCGTTTATAGTCAGGTTGATTGGCCACAGTCTGACATGCGCATGGCCTACACGACATGGGCTTTGTCATACCTCGGAGAGCGTTTTCTCTTGTCGAACATACTGCGAGCACTTCACACGGGAGGATCTTGGGTCGAGGATAATGGGCAGGTGCTCAATGGCCTTGTGATATCGCACGCGGCACAGGTCATTGGCTCTAATGACAAACTGCATCCATGGGAGAAATGGAACCTGGGCATTGCCTTTGATGGTCGCGGCAGTGCGATAGGGCGGGCGGCTACTCAGGCGCTCCTGCAAC
>JBILPY010000297.1:0-5623 GCA_044373575.1 Prosthecobacter sp.
AGAGGATGAAGGCCATCTCCTCGGCGTTTTCGTGGAGGTGCTCGTAGCGGCCGGATTTGCCGCCGTGCCCGGCACCCATGTTGATCTTGAGGAGCAGCAGATTCTTGTCCGTCTTCATCGCGCGGAGTTTGGCGACCATTTTGGCGGGTTCCCAGTAAGTAACGCGGGGGTCATTGAGCCCGCTGGTGATCATCATGGGCGGGTAGGATTTCGCGGTGATGTTGTCGTAGGGGCTGTAGCTGCGGATGAACTCGAACGCGGCTTTGTCGGTGATGGGATTGCCCCACTCGGGCCACTCGCCGGGGGTGAGCGGAAGCTCGGTGTCGAGCATGGTGTTCAGGACATCGACAAAGGGCACATGGGCGACGACGGCACCGAAGAGTTCGGGCGCTTGATTCACCACGGCACCCATCAGCTCGCCACCGGCACTGCCGCCGCTGGCGGTGATGCGGCCATTGGCGGTGTAGCCTTGTTTGATGAGGCCGCGTGCGGCATCGACGAAGTCGTTGAAGGTGTTCGTGCGCTTCATGAGCTTGCCGTCGAGATACCATTGGTAGCCAAGGTCATCGCCACCACGGATGTGGGCGATGGCATAGGCGAAGCCGCGATCGACGAGCGAGAGTCGGTTCGCGGAAAAGTCGGGCGGTGTGGCGCTGCCATAGGCTCCGTAGGCGTAGAGGTGGAGGGGCTGGCTGCCGTCTTTCTTGAAGCCCTTTTTAGTGAGGATGGAAACGGGCACCTGCACACCATCGCGGACGGTGACGAGGATGCGCTCAGTTTGATACTGGCTGGCGTCATAGCCGCTGGGGATTTGCTGGACCTTCAATGTCTCCAAACGCTTTTCGGCGACGTGGTAGTCGAAGTCTGTGGCGGGCGTGACCATGGACTCGTAGTCGATGCGCAACTTTGTCACGGCGTATTCAGGATTGCTGCTGAGTCCGGCGGCGTAACTCGGCTCCGGGAAAGCGATGCGCTCGGGCTTCAGAGGCTCGTCGTAGCGGCGGATCTCGATCTGGTCGAGGCCGTCGATACGTCCCTCTGTGACAAAGAAGTCTTTGAAGAGGCCGATGTCGGTCAGGTAATGCCGGTCGGAGCCGGGGATGAGCGTCTTCCATTCGCCGGGCTTGTCGAGCGAGGCCGTGGCAATGCGGAAGTTCACATGCTCGTCGTTCGTGTAGATGAAGAGCGTGCCATCGCGGAGATCGACGTCGTATTCACGGCCGACTTTGCGCGGGCTGATGAGGATGGGCTCTGCGGTGGGATTGGCGGCAGGAACGAGTCGGACCTCACTCGTCACCTGGTCGCCGGTGCCGATGATGATCCAGTCTTCCTGCGCGCTGAGGTCTGCATCGCAACTGAAGCCGATGTCGGGCTCTTTGTAGAGCAGCTTGGCCTTCTTCACGGCATCGCCGAGGCGGTGGTAGTGGATGTTGTCGGTGCGCCAGTTGTCATTGGCATAACCAAAGACGAGACCCGCGCTGTCGGCGGACCAGACGAGGCTGGAGAGCGTGCCGGGGATGACATCGGGCAGGTCTTTGCCCGTGGTGAGATCACGGAAATGCACCTCGAAGCGCTCGGAGCCGTCGTCGTCATAAGCATAGGCCATTAGCTTGCCATTCGGACTGATGACGAGGTCGCTGAGCTGGAAGTAGTCCTTGCCCTTGGCGAGTTCGTTTTGATCGAGAATGAGCTGCTCCTCGCCACCTGAAGCAGGCTTCCGATAGTGGCGGCGATACTGCGAGCCCTTGGTGAAAGTAGACCAGTAGATCCAATCGCCATCCTTTTGCGGCACGCTGCTGTCGTCCTCTTGGATGCGGCCCTTCATCTCCTCGAAGAGGGTTTCCACGAGCGGCTGCTGATCCTTCATGTGCGCCTCGAAGTAGCGGTTCTCCGCTTTCAAATAAGCCAGCACGTCCTTGTCTTTGATCTTCGGGTAACCGGGATCGCGCAGCCAGTGCCAGGGATCTTCGATCGTGATGCCGTGATGGGTGAACTGGTGAGGGCGCTGCTGGGCGACGGGGGGCTGGGCGGTGGTCATGGTCTCTTTCACGGGCTGGGCCGAAGTGCTGGCGGTGGCTACGAGAGCCATCGCGACGAGGCAACCATGCGCAGGGTGTAATTTCATAGCGCGGCCCCCTTAACCGTGAGCCGCCGCGATTCAATCAGGAGCCTCTACTTCGTCTTCACCGTCTCACGCGGAGGTGCATTTCCGAGTGTCGGCACGTCGGGGAGCTTCAGGGTGAAGAGATAGGCGATGATGTCCCAGCGTTGCTCGGGAGTGAGGATGGCCTCAAAGCTGACCATCGGCGTGCCGTTCAGGCCGGTGGCGAGCACGCGGTAGATGTCCTGCGGGCGATCCCCACAGCGGAGATGCGGCTGGCGGAGATCGGAGGGTTTGGCGGGGAAATTCCAGATGTCTTTGAGGGTGGCGACGGCGGGACCTTTGCCATCGGCAGCAGGACCATGGCAGGCGGAGCAGTTCGTGGTGAAGAGCGCCTTACCTTTCTCAGAATGAGCGGCGTTTTGCTTCGTGTCTTCGAGCCATGCAGGCGGCTCGGGGAGGGTCATCGGTTCGGCATAGTTTTCAGCTTTGCGCCAGCGGCGGGAAAAAGACTTCACATACTCGATGACGGAGGTGACGTCGTCGTCCGTGAGTTGGGAAAACATGCCCATCGCTGTGCCGGTGAGGCCGTGTTTAACGGTGTGGCGGAGGTCGTCGTCCGTTGGCAGACTGCCGAAGGGTGTGGTGCGGAATTTAAACAGCCCCTCGCGGAAGGAACGCGGCCTCGGATTCAAAGTGGGAGCCATCTCGCCATTGCCATCGCCACGCGGGCCGTGACAGACGACGCAGTTTCGCTCGAAGAGGTATTTTCCCTCCATGTAGCGGGCGAAGTCTAGTTTCGGCGGCTCGGCGGCAATGGCTGAGGAGGCGGCGAGCAGCAGGATGGCGGTGAGGTGTTTCAAAGGGTGGTGATGTTACTCGCCAGAACGGGCACGGTATTCACCCGATGTGGGGGAAGAATGGGCCTGGGTTGTGTGCGGGGTGTGTTTTTTACAACAGATGAGGGGTTGCATCCACGGCTTGCCACATCCCCGCGCCCCGCTATGTCTGGCGGCCCGTCGGGCGGGCATCCGTGAAATCTCCCGCCTGCGGTCCCAACCTTCCAATGTCTCTCTCTTCCGAAAGTCCCGTGGCCGTCCTCTGCAGTGGCGGCGATGCCCCAGGTATGAATGCCTTCCTGCGCGCGATCGTGCGCTTGGGATTAAACCGCCACCAGATCCCGGTGTATGGCATCCGCGATGGCTACCGCGGCCTGGTCCGCGCCGCACGTCAGGTGAACAGCGACGCCGATGCCCTCTACCGCCTGAAGCAGGAAATCGAACGCAACATCGGCAATCGCGGCCTCATCGACGCTCAGCAAAACGTCATTCAGATGGACCATGCAAGCGTGTCCGGCATCATGGGCAAAGGCGGCACCATCCTCGGCTCCGCGCGCTGCCTGGACTTCCATAAGCCCGAAGTCCGGCGCGAGGTCATCGTGCTTTTGGAAAAGCTCGGCGTGCGCGCCCTCATCGTCAGCGGTGGTGATGGCTCCCTCACAGGAGCCCGTTTGCTCGCCGATGAGAGTGACCTGCGCATCATCGGCGTGCCAGCCACGATCGATAATGATCTGCAATTTACCGAGATGTCCCTCGGTGTGGACACCGCCGTCCACACGCTGGTCTGGGCCGTGGATCACTTCATCGACACCGCGCGCAGTCACCGCCGGGTGATGGTGCTGGAGACGATGGGCCGCGAGAGCGGCGACCTCGCCCGCATGGCCGCGCTGGCCTCCGGCGCGGAAATGGTGATCACGCCCGAAGGCGGTGCTTTGTCCGAAGCCAAAATGCGCGGACTCGCGGAGCAAATCGAAGGGGCAATGACCCGAGGACGCGGTCACGCCATCGTGCTGATCGCTGAAGGGGTGAAATTCGAGCCCGAACAGAAGCGCAACGGAGCCTACGTCCTGCGTGATGCCTTCCAAAGCTACTTCCAGCGCGAAGGAGCCCCTTTCCCCGACCTCGAAGTTCGTCCCTCCGTGCTCGGCCATCTCCAGCGCGGCGGCCACTCCACACCGGGGGACTGCATCCTTGCCGCGCGCTTTGCCGAAGAAGCCTGGAAGTCGGTCCTCAATCCAAATGGCATCAACGGCATCACTGCCCTGCGCTACAACAAGGTGGAGGTCGTCCCCTTCGGCTGCCCCGACCTGCCCGAGCGCGCCCTTCATTCCTGCGCCATGGATCGTCTGCACAACGATCTCTCGAACTGGTAAGCGGGCAACCCGGCGGCCTGACAAAAAAGTATTGAACCTCGGGTTGGAGTTGGAGACGCTCGTTCCAATTCCAGCCAGGGAAGTTGGCTAAAGGATTCCCAACCTGCCTTTATTGCAGCGGCGATGGGCGCGATGTGCCCATTTGCAGCCGGTTGTAATTACCCTTCGGGCTCTTGCAGCTGGCGGTGAAAAGCGTGGTGGCGGCGAGAAGGGTCAGGATGACGAGGCGTTTCATGGTGGGCGCGAGAGTGAATGTGAGCGGGGAGAATGGCAAGTGCCGTGTCACGACCAAGCTCTGAGTATGCCGCTGGCTTTGTGCAGTGTCTCCTCCCACTCGCGGTCGGAGATGCTGTCTGCGACGATGCCGGAGCCAGCGTGGAAAGAGATCTCATTCCCGCGCTGCACAGCCGTACGGATGGCGATGTTCCATTGGCTCGTGCCATCAAAGCCGAAGTAACCGATGGCTCCGGTGTAGAGCCCGCGCGGATGGGTTTCGAGTTCCGCGATGATTTCCAAAGCACGTTTCTTCGGTGCGCCGCTGATGCTACCGCCAGGGAAGCAGGCTCGAAAAGCAGCCGCGTGGCTGATGCCAGGCCGCAACGTGCCATTGACGGTGGAGACGAGGTGATACACCTGCGCAAAGCTTTCCACGCGCCAGAGGTCCGGCGTCTGCACGCTGCCAAACTCGCACACTTGCCCAAGATCGTTGCGCTCGAGATCCGTGATCATCAGCAGCTCGGCGCGCTCCTTTTCACAGGCGAGGAGATCGCGGGCGGACTGCACGTCACGGGCGGGATCATTAGGAAAACGAGGGCGCGTGCCTTTGATCGGACGCGTCGTGACGGTGCGCCCGTCCATCTTCAAAAACAGCTCCGGCGAGGCGGACATGATCGTGGTGCCATCCAGATTCAAACAAGCTGCATGAGGCGCAGGCGAGATCTCACGCAGACGCAGGTAATAGGGGAGGAACTCCCTGCCCACAGGCCAATCTGCGCGCCAGGGATGGGAGAGATTCACCTGATAAATGTCTCCGGCCGAGATGTACTCCTGGGCGCGGCGGACGGCGGCGGTGTAGTCGGCTTTCGAAACCTGCGGGAAGAATTGAAGAGTGTTCTCGGTTCGCTGCTCTCGGCTCGCTGTTTTCGAGACCCCCAATTCCAACTGAGAACTGAGAACTGAGAACTGGCCGTTTTCACTCCACCGTCCTGAGTCATGCTCAAACTTCAGCACGTGGGGATAGACCCCAACCGTGAACTCCCCGTCAAATCCCACCCAGCCAAAAATCCCGCCCGAGGTCCGGCCCTGGCTCA
>JBILPY010000027.1:0-18391 GCA_044373575.1 Prosthecobacter sp.
TTGCCTTTGGATCGAAAGTCATGTCGAGGGCGCCAGTGGCATCCAGGCGCGCGATTTTGTTGCGCGGAGTCTGCGTCATCTCTCCAGTTCCCTGAATCGAAGTGAACAAACCCCCGATCAGAATCATTCCATTGGGTTGCAGTGCGATGCTGTGGACGGTTCCACGCACGCTCGTCCTTACATTGAATGGTGCGTCGAGAGTGCCGTCCTCATTGACGCGGGCGATGCACCACCGGGTGGATGGCGCCGGTGCTCCATTGGGCTGAAGCGTGCTGAAGGCACCGCCGAGCAGAATCATGCCATTCGCCTGAACCGCCACACTGTGGACGACACCATTCGCTTTGGGATCAAATCCCATGTCCAAGTCGCCGCCCACATTGAGCCGTGCGACGTTGCTGCGCGGCACGCCGTTCACCGAACTGAAACTGCCCGCGATGATCGTCTGCCCATTCGGTTGCACTGCCGTGGCATACACGGCGCTGCCAACGACATTGACATTGAGTAAGTCCAGCGTCCCTGGGGCACGGTAGTTATAAAGAATGTTCGCGGTATTCGTCCCGCCGGGGGTGGTGACCAGGACGCTGGCGCTACCGGCCACACCCGCTGGGGTGGTGGCGGTGATCGTGGTGGCATTCACCACAGTGACACCTGTCGCAGCCGAGCCGCCGATGGTGACGGCGGTAGCCCCAGTGAGGTTGGTGCCGGTAATGGTCACGCGGGTGCCGCCTGCGGTGCTGCCGATGGTGGGATTGATGGCGGTGACGGTCGGGGGGAATATAAAGCTGGCCACGGCTTTCACTAAGCTGGAGGTGCCGTTGCCGTAGCCGCCGCTGGTACGACCGAGGGCTCGGAGTTGGCCGCTGGCGGGGAGCGCGAGGCCGGTGAGCTGCCAGTTAGGCGTGCTGCCGATGCGGGTGCCGCCGCCGAGCGGGGTCCAGCTCGCGCCGCCGTCGGTGCTCTTCTCGAAGGTCACTAGCGAGACTTCAGGCGAGCTGCCACCGCGGGTCCAAGTGATCTGGGTCGCGTCGGGCGCGTTCAGCGTCTGGGTCGCGGGCTCATTGAGCAGCCGGGCGAACCGGTTGCGCTCAATCCCGCCCATGCTGGTGAACTCCCCACCGAGCTGAATCATGCCGTCCGCCTGCATCGCCACGCTATAGACGCTGCTGTTCGCATCAGGATTGAAGCCCACGTCAAGCACGCCTGCGGCATCCACCCGTGCGATGCGGTTGCGCCCGGTCCCTCCCACGCTGGTGAACAAGCCCCCGAGCAGAATCCTACCGTCCGCCTGCACCGCTACGCTATAGACGCCATTGTTCGCATTGGGATTGAAGCCCGCGTCAAGCACGCCTGCAGCATCCACCCGCGCGATGCGGTTGCGCGCGGTCCCGCTCACGCTGGTGAACAAGCCCCCGAGCAGAATCCTGCCGTCTGCCTGTACCGCCACGCTATAGACGTCGCCGTTGGTATTGGGATTGAAGCCCGCATCGAGCGTGCCAGCGGCATCCACCCGTGCGATGCCGCCGCGTGCGATCCCACCCACGCTGGTGAAGACACCGCCGAGCAGAATCCTACCATCCGCCTGTACCGCCACGCTACGGACAAAGCTGTCCGCATTGGGATTGAAGCCCGCGTCGAGCACGCCAGCGGCGTCCACCCGTGCGATGCGGCTGCGCGCGGTCCCGCCCACAGTGGTGAAGTAGCCCCCGAGCAGAATCCTGCCGTCCGACTGCACCGCCACACTATTGACGGTGCTGTTCGCATCGGGATTGAAGCCCGGATCGAGCGTGCCGTCGGCATTGAGCCGGGCCACGTTTCTCCGCACGGTCCCGCCCACGCTGGTGAAAACGCCCGCGAGCAGAATCCTGCCGTCCGACTGCACCGCCACGCTATAGACGGTGCTGTTCGCATCGGGATTGAAGCCCGGATCGAGCGTGCCGTCGGCATTGATCCGGGCTATGTTGCTGCGCGGCTGACCCAGCACCGAGCTGAAACTGCCCGCGATGATGGTCTTCCCATCCGGCTGCACGGCCGAGGCTAGGATGTAGTTACCGACGACCGCCGCATTGAGCGGATCGACATCCCCATCCCCCGGCTCCGCCGGGTCTATCACGTCGCCGATCCCGTCGCCGTCGGCGTCCGCCTGATCCGGGTTCGCGGTGAACGGCGCGTTGTCACTCAGGTCCAGCGCGCCGTCGTTGTCGTCGTCCGTGTCGGTCGCGTCGCCGGTACCGTCGCCGTCGGTGTCCACGTCGGTGGAGAAAGTGGCCGCGCTCGTGTAAGTCGTCCCCACCGAGTTCGTCGCATATGCTTTGAAAGTGTAAGCCGTGCCCGTCGCCAGTCCGGTCACGCCCGTTACGAAGACCCCCGTCGTCCCCGCCGCCGTCACGCTTCCCATGCCCGTGCCACCGAGGGCAGGGTCATTGTTTGTCGCCGTGGGGGAAAAGACCACACCTCGCGCGGTGATCGCCGCCCCGCCGTCGGCTGTCACGTTCCCGCCGAGGGTCGCGCTCGTGGCGGTAACCTCGGCGCTCGTCGGCGAGGTCACCGTCGGCGCAGCCCCGGCGGAGTAAGCCGTGACCTGCTCCACCAGCCCGGAGCCGCCGTTGTGGTGGCCGTTCGTCGTGTGGCCGCGGGCGCGGAGCTGACCAGCGGCGGGGAGCGCGAGGCCGGTGAGGTGCCAGTCGGGCGTGCTGCCGATGCGGGTGCCGCTGCCGAGCGGGGTCCAGGTCGCGCCACTGTCGGTGCTCTTCTCGAAGGTCACGAGTGAGACTTCCGGCGAGCTGCCACCGCGGGTCCAGGTGATCTGGGTCGCGTCGGGCGCGCTCAGCGTCTGGGGCGCGGGGTCATTGACCAGCCGTGCGAACCGATTGCGCGTGGTGCCTCCCACGGTGGTGAAGACGCCCCCGAGTAGAATCTTGCCGTCCGCCTGCACCGCTACGCTATAGACCCAGTTGTTCGCATTGGGATTGAAGCCCGCATCGAGCGCGCCAGTGGCATCCACCCGCGCGATGTGGTTGCGCCCAGTCCCGCCCACGCTGGTGAAGACGCCACCAAGCAGAATTTTCCCGTCTGCCTGCACCGCCACGGTGCGGACGTCGCCGTTGGTATTGGGATCGAAGCCCGGGTCGAGCACGCCAGCGGCATCCACCCGTGCGATGTGGTTGCGCGCGGTTCCGCCCACGCTGGTGAAGGGGCCGCCGAGCAGAATCCGGCCGTCTGCCTGCACCGTCACGTTATTGACACCGCTGTTCGCATTGGGATTGAAGCCCGGGTCGAGCACGCCAGCGGCATCCACCCGAGCGATGCGGTTGCGCCCGGTCCCGCCCACGCTGGTGAAGACGCCCCCGAGCAGAATCTTCCCGTCCGCCTGCACCACCATGCTGTAGACGTTGTCATTCGCGCTGGGATTGAAGCCCGCGTCGAGCGTGCCGTTGTCATCCACCCGCGCGATGTGGTTGCGCCCGGACCCGCCCACGCTGCTGAAGGCGCCCGCGAGCAGAATCCTACCGTTCGCCTGCACCGCCACGCTATAGACGAGGAAGTTCGCATTGGGGTTGAAGGTCGTGTCGAGCGCGCCAGCGGCATCCAGCCGCGCGATGTAGTTGCGCCCGGTGCCGCCCACGGTGGTGAAGGCACCCCCGAGCAGAATCCGGCCGTCCGCCTGCACCACCACGCAATGGACCTCACCGTTCGCATTGGGATTGAAGCCCGCATCGAGCGTGCCGTCGGCATTGAGCCGGGCGATGTTGTTGCGCGGTTGGCCCAGCACGGAGGTGAAGTTCCCAGCGATGATGGTCTCTCCATCCGGCTGCACGGCCGTGGCCGTGACGTAGCTGCCGACGAACGAGGCATCGAGTGTGTCCAGAGTCCCTGGGGGGTAGTAAGTGAACAACGTATTCGCCGCATTCGTGCCGCCGGGGGTGGTAACTAGGACGCTGGCGTTGCCTGCCACACCCACTGGGGTGATGGCGGTGATCGTGGTGGCATTCACCACAGTGACACCTGTTGCAGCCGTGCCGCCGATGGTCACGGTGGTGCCTCCAGTGTAGAAGTTGGTGCCGGTGATGCTCACGCTGGTGCCCCCTGCCGTGCTGCCGCTGGCAGGGGTGACGGCGGTGACGGTGGGCGCGGGTGTCACCAGCCCGCTAAAGCTGGCCACGGATTCCACCAAGCCGGAGCTGCCGCTAAAGTAGCCGCCTGCGGTGCGACCACGGGCGCGGAGCTGGCCGCTGGCGGGCAGACTCAGGCCCGTGAGCTGCCAGTTGGGCGTGGTGCCGATGCGGGTGCCGTCGCCGAGCGTGGTCCAGGTCGCGCCGCTGTCGGTGCTCTGCTCGAAGGTCACCAGCGAGACTTCCGGCGAACTGCCGCCGCGCGTCCAGGTGACCTGCGTGGTGTCCGGCGCGCTCAGCGTCTGGGTCGCGGGGTCATTGAGCAGCCGGGCGAATAGATTGCGCGCGGTCCCGCCCACGCTGGTGAAGAGGCCCGAGAGCAGAATCCCGCCGTGCGTCTGCAACGCCAAGCTATAGACCCAGTAGCTCGCATTGGGATTGAAGCCCGCGTCGAGCGCGCCAGCGGCAGACAGCCGCGCGATGTAGTTGCGCCCGGTCATGCCCACCATGCTGAACTGGCCCCCGAGCAGAATCTGGCCGTCCGCCTGCACCGCCACGCTATAGATGTCGGCGTTCGCATTGGGATTGAAGCCCGCGTCGAGCACGCCAGCGGCACTCACCCGCGCGATGCGGTTGCGCGCGGTCCCGCCTATGGTGTTGAAGCCGCCCCCGAGCAGAATCTGGCCGTCCGCCTGCACCGCCACGCTATAGACCCAGTCGTTCGCATTGGGATTAAAGCCCGCGTCGAGCGCGCCCGCGGCATCCACCCGCGCAATGCGGTTGCGCGCGATCCCGCCCACGCTGGTGAAGCGGCCCCCGAGCAGAATCCTGCCGTCCGCCTGTACCGCCAAGCTATAGACGAAGCCGCCCGCATTGGGATTGAAGCCCGCGTCGAGCGCGCCCGCGGCATCCACCCGCGCGATGCAGTTGCGCGCGGTCCCGCTCACGCTGGTGAAATAGCCCCCGAGCAGAATCTGGCCGTCCGACTGCACAGCCACGCTATAGACGGTGCTGTTCGCATTGGGATTGAAGCCGGCGTCGAGCACGCCAGCGGCATCCACCCGCGCGATGTTGTTGCGCGCGGTCCCGCCTATGGTGTTGAAGCCGCCCCCGAGCAGAATCTGGCCGTCCGCCTGCACCGCCACGCTATAGACGATGCTGTCCGCATTGGGATTGAAGCCCGCGTCGAGCGTGCCATCGGCATTGAGCCGGGCGATATTGTTTCGCTGCACCCCGTTCACCGAACTGAAGTTGCCCGCGATGATGGTCTTCCCATCCGGCTGCACCGCCGTGGCATACGCAGCGCTGCCCACGATGACGGGATTGTAACCTGGATCGACACTGCCCGGTGCCTGACCGTAGCTGTTCAAATGCGGCGAAGTGATGACGAAGACGGTGACCGACGCTACGAAGCTCCCAGCCCAACTTTTAACAAGGCAACTCGGCCATTCTGAAATTGCTGCTTTGAAGTTCATAACCAAAAACTATGAGGTTAAATATCCGCCGACAATAGTATAGATTGTGTGGTTATTGTGCGATAACTGAGCCAGTTACAAAACCCCAACGGACATGGTTATCATTGCGCGAAGCCGCAATGATAACGGTTGTTGGACGATTCGCGGTGGGGTGGCCCAGGACTTAGTCCTTGGGGAAAGCTTTTCCCCGCTTCTCCGATGGCACGGGATGATCTCGCGCTCTGTTTCGGCTTTTCGATCTTGAACGGAATGCGGCTTTGGGGATCGATTCCCCTGAAAAGCGTACACGTTGAGCCAAACCAAGGCTCAGTGTGGTGAACTCGGGTGATTCTCACCTCGTTCTGGCACTAATCTGTCTTTCGCGGGCATAGTGGTGCTTCGGAGCTTGTCTGCGATCATCTTGGATTGATGCTTCACCGGCGATTCACTCCAGCGTGGGATGAGCAAAGTCATGTCAAAGCCCGTTGATGTCTGATAGACGGACGACGTGGCGGAGGACTATCGCTGCCTACTCTTCAGCAGCGGAATGGAGGTGAACGACTCGCAGAACGAGAACGTCGTGAGGCGAGGCGAGGCGTGGGCGCCGAAAAAGGCCGCGAAGTACTGAAAACGAAGACCTAGCTGAGCGCGAACAGGCTGCTGCGGCAGCGAGTGCGCTACTTCAGCGTTGGGCTGGTGCTGGGTAGCAAGGAGTTCGTGGAAAGCATATTTCAAGAAAACCTCGAGAAGTTCGGCCCGAAGCGGAAAGACGGGGCACGCAAGATAGCGGAGCAGGATCGAGAACTCTTCGCTCTGCGCCGATTACGGCTGCGAGCAGTCAAGTGATCAGGCCACGAGGGGGTATATCACCTCATTCCAGTCGGATTGCCCGGAGATCACTTCCCGCCTCGACGATGAAACTACACCGCCCACCAGAACGGCGTAGGACTCAATGTCCTCTAAGTTTTTCCTTTGGCTCTACTGCCTAGCCTCTTCATTCTACATTCATGAAACGCAACCGCATCGGCCGCACTGGCATCGTCGTCACGGACATCTGCATGGGAACCATGACCTTCGGCTTGCAAGCTGATGAGAAGACCTCCTTTGCCATCATGGACCGCGCCATCGACGCGGGGATCGACTTCTTCGACACAGCGGAGATGTATCCCGTGCCGCCAAGTGCGGAGCTTTTCGGCGTGACGGAGCAGATCGTCGGCAAGTGGCTGAAAGGGCGCACGCGCGGCGAGATCATCATCGCCAGCAAAGTCACCGGGCCCGGCCATGGTTGGTTCCGCCCGCCGATCCGTGGCGGCTTCACCGCGCTGGATCGTCGCCAGATCTTCCAGGCCTGTGAGGCCAGCCTGCGCCGTCTCCAGACCGACTACATCGACCTTTATCAGACGCATTGGCCCGATCACGGCATGGAACAGGCGGAGACTCTCGGCGCACTGACCGAACTCATCGACCAGGGCAAGATCCGCGCCTGGGGCAGCAGCAACGAAACCAGTTGGGGCGTGATGAAAAACCTCTGGGAAGCCGAGAAGCATGGTCTCGCCCGCATGGCCTCCGTGCAGAACAACTTCTCCCTTATCAACCGCCGCTGCGAGAATGAGCTCGCGCAGGTTTGCCGCAAAGAAAACGTGAGCCTGCTGCCCTACTCGCCCCTCGGCGGCGGCGTGCTCTGCGGGAAGTACAACGGTGGCGCTTTGCCAAAGGGTGCGCGTTTCACCGACTACATCCAGAACGGTGGCCCGCGTCAGAAGCGGATGGCCGCCCGCTTCGTGAATGAACGCAGTCTCGAAACGACCGCACGACTCCAGGTCATCGCCGCCGACCTCGGCGTGAGTGTCACGGCGCTCGCGCTCGCCTGGAGCAAGCAGCACGACTTCGTCGCCTCCACCATCGTCGGGGCCACCACCGTCGCGCAGCTTGAGGAAAGCCTGCAAGCCGCCGACCTCGTGCTCAGCCCCGAGACACTGGCCCGCATCGACGAGATCGATGCCGAGATCCCGAACCCGATGACCGAAGATGGTTTGAGGAGACTCTGAGCGGAATAAAGCTGGCGAGGAGCACTCACACGGGGGCTGATTCAGCCCTCATCTTCCATGAAGAAACTCCTCCTCTCCCTCCTGTTCGTTTCCTCTGCCGCCTTCGCTGCCAACCCTGAGGACTTCACCGTGAAGTCCGCCACAGGTTCGGAGAGCTTCACGCTTAAAGAAGCGAAGGGGAAATATGTGGCCGTGCATTTCCTCCTGAAAACCGAGTGCCCCGTCTGCCTGCGCCACACGCGCGACCACTTCGCCAAATCCGCGACTTTGCCAAACGTCGTGCAGCTTTTCCTCAAACCGGACACGGATCGGGAGATCGAATCCTGGGCCGCCAAGCTGCCTGCGGAGGAACTGACGAAACACCCGATCTACCGCGATGCGAACGCGAAGCTCGCCAAGGCCTTCGACATCCCGGATGGCTATGCTTTCCACGGCCAAGTCGTGCATTACCCCGCCACTGTCCTGCTCGGACCCGATGGCAAAGAAGTCTTTCGCTACGTCGGCAAGAACAACGGCGACCGTCTCAGCTTCGAAAAGCTCGCCGAGAAAGTGGCGGAGCTCTCGAAGCCGTGACATGGCTGCAAGGTGAAGCCAGTCATCACCACCCGTCCCGCCGTCGAATCCGATGCGCCCCTCCTGCTCCAGCTCATCGGCGAGCTGGCCGAGTATGAAAAGCTCACGCACGAAGTCGTGGCGACTGCGGACAGCCTGCGCGCGACGCTCTTTGGCCCGAATCGCAGTGCTGAGGCACTCATCGGCTGCGTGGATGACATGCCTGCGGGTATGGCGATCTTTTTCCCGAACTACTCCACCTTTCTCGCGAGACCTGGGATTCATCTCGAAGACCTCTACGTCCAGCCTGCGCATCGCGGCTGTGGTTTGGGCAAAGCCCTCATCACCGCCGTGGCAAAGATCGCCGTCGAGCGCGGCTGCGGTCGCTACGAATGGACCGTGCTCGACTGGAACCAACCCGCCATCGACTTCTACCACAGCCTCGGTGCCGAAATGAAAAGCGACTGGCGCATCATGCGCGTCACGGGTGAGGCTTTGCAGAAGATGGCAGGTGCATAAAGCCGCTTCCAATAGCTGCCGGAAATCGCTAGCCTCTACGCCATGACCTGGATCGACTGCACCCGCGACCACTTGGAGGGCATTCGTGCCATCTTCAACGACGCCATCGTGAACTCGACGGCGCTGTACGACTATGTGCCGCGATCGCCGGAGGTGATGGACGTCTGGTTTGAGGCCAAACAAAAAGGCAGCCTGCCCATCCTCGGCGTGCTGAGTGATGCTGGCGATCTGATGGGCTTCGGCAGCTACGGGCCGTTTCGGCCACATGCCGCCTACAAGTACAGCGTGGAGCACTCGATCTATGTCGATGCGCGCTTCCGTGGACTCGGGCTGGGGAAAGCGATCCTCCAGCGGCTGATCGAGCGCGCGCAGCAGCAGGACTACCACATGATGATCGGCGTGATCGATGCGCAGAATGCCACGAGCATCGCGCTGCATGAGAAGCTGGGCTTCACATCTTGCGGACAGATCCGAGAGGCGGGCTACAAGTTTGGCCGCTGGCTGGATCTGGCGCTGTTTCAGCTCGTGCTGAGCACGCCGGAACAGCCGACAGAGCGTTGAAGATCAGCGGATGAAGTAGCTCAAATTTTCCAGTTCCACGGCCAGATCCACGCTGTTCACGACCACATTTTCCGGCACATCGAGCACCGTCGGGGAGAAGTTCAGGATGGCCTGGATGCCAGCTTCGACGATCTGATTCGTCACCAACTGGGCGTTGCTGGCCGGCACAGTCAGGATGGCCATCTTGACCTGCCGTTCCTTGATGAACTTGGCCATTTCGCTCAGATGCAGGATGGGAATGCTGAGACCCAACTGCGCTCGCGGAGCAATGTCGAATGCCGCCGCCACCTCGAAACCTTCTTTTTTGAAGCCGCCGTAGCGCAAAAGCGCCGAACCCAGATTCCCCACGCCCACGAGGATCACAGGTTGGAGATGATTCTGCCCCAGCACTTCGGCGATCGTCGCACTCAGGACGTCCACGTTATAGCCGAGTCCACGCGTCCCGAACTGTCCGAAATAGGTCAGGTCCTTGCGCAGTTGTGTGGACTTCACGCCCGCAGCCTTGGCCAGAGCCTCGGACGAGACGGTATCGACGTCATTCTCTCTCAGCCTGCTCAGGCAGCGCTGATAGATGGACAGCCGGTAGATGGATTTGCGGGGGATGTCTATGCGAGCCACTTGTGAAAATTCACCCGCCGGCATGGTTTGTCAATGCAGCCGTTAGGCTTCACACCTAACTCTCGCCTATTACCCCGCGTGTGATTCTCTCCAGGATGGCGTTTTGCTTTTACCCCATGAAACTCGCCACCCTCCTCGCCCTGGTTTCCACCTTCACTTTCGCTGCCGACCATCCCCACACCACCGGCTGGAGAGACCTCTTCGCCGCAGATCTCTCGAACACCGTCGCTCCCGGCGGCTGGGGTTTTGTGAATGGTGAACTCGTTGCCAAAGATCACGACACCCTCTGGACGAAGGACTCGTATGGCGACTTCATCCTCGATCTCGAATTCAAAGTCGCCAAGGAATCGAATAGCGGTGTCTTCCTCCGCTCCGGCGATATCAAGAACGTCCTCTCTGCCCTCGAAATTCAGGTCCACGACAGCGCCGATGGCAGCAAATACGGCATGGTCGCCGCGATCTACGACGCTATGCCGCCCAGCAAGAGCGCGTCCAAACCCATCGGCGAATGGAACCACTTCACCATCACCTGCCAGGGGCCGCTTGTGAAGGTCCTCTTCAACGGCGAACTCGTCATCGACGCCAACCTCGACAATTGGCTCGAAGTCGGCAAGAACCCCGATGGCACGCCGAACAAATTCAAGAAATCCCTCAAAGACTTCGCCCGCAAAGGTCCCCTCGGCCTTCAAGGTCTCCATGGCAAAGCGCAGGCTCCTGTGTGGTATCGGAATGTGAAGATCAAAGTGCTGGAATAGACATGATTCGTTTCCTCCCGCTACTCCTCGCGACCACAGCTTTCGCCGCACCCATCGAACGCATCTGGCTGACCCATGTGACGAACGATCCCTCCAAGATCGTCATCAACTGGGAGACCGATGCGCCTGCAGACTCAGTCGTCGAGTTTGGCACTAACGAGAAGCTCGGACTGCGAGTCACCACAGCGGAGAAGGTCACGCTACATCACGTCGAGATCCCGCTGGAGCAGCGGGACTTGGTCTATCACTACCGAGTGAGCAGTGGCGATCATGCATCTTCCATCGCCACTTTCAAAGGCTACCCGAGCAAAGACCTCCGCATCGCCATCGTCGGCGATTGGGGCTATGCGCCGGGCAAAGACGTGAGAGCCATCATCAAAGACGACGTGCATCTGCTGCTCACCGTCGGTGATAATGTCGCCAGCCTGCATGAGAAGGGCAAGGAAGGCACGAAGGCCTTTAGCGCCCTCATCGACGCGAACCGCGAACTTTTCCGCAGCACACCTTTCATGCCCATCCTCGGCAATCATGATCGCGAGATCACCGGTCGCGGCCCGAAGCCGCCCGCTCACGCCGTCTATGATGTGGAAGCCACTGCGTATCGCGAGTTCTTTGCTCTGCCTGGCGATGAGTGGAAGTGGCACTTCGACTTCGACGACTTCGGCCTGCGCCTCATCGCGCTCGATCTCAATCACATCCAGGACTTCGGTACGACTTGGCAAACCTGCCACGCGTGGCAGCCGAATTCGCCGCAGTTTAAATGGTTCGCCGAAACCATGGCTACGACGAAGAGCGGCTTTGTGCTCACACTCATGAACGAAAAGCAGACGCAGGTGCAAGGCCTCACGAAAGGCGCATGGCACGAGCTCTTCCGTAAAGGCAGCGCGCTCATCACCGGCTTCGGCTATTTCGCGGATCGCGCCGAACTCACCGGCGGCCTGCCCTATTTCAATACCTGCCTCAAAGGCGACGGCGACCTCTACAAAGACCCGCAGTCGCAGTTTCATGCCCGCGAGGACAACTACCTCCTCCTCACCCTCACGGCTGGTGCTCCCACAATGAAACTCCAATTCAAAAACCTGCGCGGGGAGGTGCTGGACACCACGGAGCTTTTAAAGAGTGCCCGCTGACATGTGCGGCATCAAACAAACTCCTCTTTCACTGCCTTCGCGATGGCACTGCCACGAGAGCGCACCTGCAGTTTGATATAGACACTGCGGATATATTCGTCGGCGGCGGTGTAGTAGCCGATGCCGAGTTGTGCTGCGGCGTCTTTGATGGTGTTGCCGGTCACGAGGAGCTTGAGGACGTCCATCTCGAGCGGCGTGAGGCCTTAATCCTTCTGCGATGCCGATTTTGCCTTGGAAAACATCTCCAACACGCAGCCTCGCGATGCCGTCGATGTCATTCATGCCCTGCAGGCCGACATCAAGCAGCAATACCTGCGGCGCGGGTTCGGAGGTCAGAGCGGCGAAGCGCTGCGTACAGGCGAGGCCTTCGCTGCGGTTCAAGGCAAATGACACAGGGACATTCTAGATGAGGCTTGTCAGTCAGAAGCGGATATGAACAATCGTGGCTGCAACCGCCATGAAATACCTCCTCGCACTCGACCAAGGGACGACCAGCAGCCGCAGCATTCTCTTTGACCCGCACGGAAAGGTCGTGGCGGTGGCGCAGCGGGAGTTTACGCAGCATTACCCGCAGCCGGGCTGGGTTGAGCATGATGCGGAGGAGATCTGGGACACGCAGCTCCGCACGGCGAAAGAGGTGCTGAAAAAGGCGAAGCTCACGGCGAAAGACATCGCCGCCATCGGCATCACGAATCAGCGCGAGACGACGGTGGCCTGGGACAAACGCACGGGCAAAGCCATCGCGAAGGCCATCGTGTGGCAGGATCGACGAACTGCGAAGTTTTGCGACAAGCTGAAGGCGAAGGGCGAGGCGAAACGCATCGGGGCGAAGACGGGACTCGTCGTGGATGCCTACTTCTCCGCGACGAAGATGCATTGGTTCCTGCAAAATGTGCCGGAGGCCAAAGCGCTCGCGAAAGCCGGGCACCTCGCGTTTGGCACCATCGACTCCTGGCTGCTGTGGAAGCTCACTGGCGGCCAAGTCCACGCCACGGATGTGAGCAATGCCTCACGCACCATGCTCTACAACATCGGCACTGGAATCTGGGATGCGGAACTGTTGAAGCTCTTCGATGTTCCTGCATCGGCTTTGCCAGAGGTGAAGCCATCCAGCGGTGTGTTTGGTGAAACGACGCTGCTCGGCGGCAGAATCCCCATTGCCGGCATCGCGGGGGATCAGCAGGCGGCGTTGTTTGGGCAGGTCTGCACTCAGCCTGGTATGGTGAAGAACACCTATGGCACCGGCTGCTTCATGCTCATGCACACCGGCACAAAGCGCATCGTCTCCACGAACAACCTGCTCACCACCGTGGCCTGGCAGCTCGGCGATGGGCCGATGGAGTATGCGGTGGAAGGCAGCGTCTTCATCGCGGGAGCCGTCGTGCAATGGCTGCGCGATGGGCTGGGCATCATCAAAAAATCCTCCGATGTGGAGGCGCTGGCTGCGAGTGTGCCAGATGCGGGTGGCGTGCATGTCGTGCCCGCTTTTGCCGGACTCGGTGCGCCGCATTGGGATCAGCACGCGCGCGGTTTGATCTGCGGGATGACTCGCGGCACCACGAAAGCGCACATCGCCCGCGCGGCACTGGAAGGCATCGTTTATCAGGTGGCGGACATTTTGAATGCGATGCAGGCCGATGCTGGCGTGAAGCTGCGCGAGTTGCGAGTCGATGGCGGCGCGAGTAATAACAACCTCATGATGCAGTTCCAGGCGGACATCCTCGGCGTGCCTGTCGTGCGTCCGGTGGTGACGGAGACGACGGCGCTCGGCGCAGCCTACCTCGCGGGATTGGGTGTCGGCCTGTGGAAGAGCCCGAGCGAGATCGCCAGCCAGTGGCAGGCGGAGCGTCGCTTCAAACCCGCGATGACGGCGGCGAAGCGGAAAATGCTCATGGCTGGCTGGGCTCGTGCCCTGGAGCGGGCACGAAATGAGTGAAGTTGACCGCCTGTTGAAAAATCAACAGGCGGAGCTTGACGGTTCGTCCACCTGCTGATATTTCAGCAGGCATGTGGGATTCTAATCAATCACAGGAACTCAGTCGGCGTGAGCGCCAGGTCATCGAAATCGTCATGAAGCATGGGCGTGTCTCGGCGCGCCAGATCGAGGAGGAACTGCCGGATGCGCCGACTTACTCGGCGGTGAGATCCATCCTGAGGCTGCTCGTGGAACGCGGTGTTTTGGTCAAGGAATCCGAGGAAGGCCGCGACTGGTTCCGCCCGCCGATGCCGGTGAAAACGGCGCGCGTGCAGGCGCTGAAGAACCTCGTGGCCCGCCTCTTTGAAGACTCTCCTGGCGAGGCTGCGCTGGCCCTGCTGGGGCAGAAGGACATGAAACTCTCCGACCAGGAGGCCGAAAAACTTATCCAACTCATCGACCAAGCCCGCCGCTCATGAAAACGCTCCTCGACTCCCTCATGCTCGAAGTCAGCCTGCGTCCCGATCTGGGTCGTCTGCTTTCCGCCATCCTCCTCAGCAGTGGCATCATCCTGCTGGCATCGCTGGTGACCCGTTTGCTGCGCCAGAGATCGGCGGCTGGCAGAAACATCGTCTGGCGCATCGTGATCTCCGCGTTGCTCGTGCTGGCCTTCTGGCAGCTCATGCCACGATACGCCCCGCCGATCTCATTCCAGGTGGAGTTGATGGAACCTGTGGTCAGAGTGGATCCGCAGCCCCTGATTCTGCCCTCTCTGCCACCTCCAGCGTGGTGGGAGTATGCGCTGAGCACGGTGGACCGGCAGGCGCATCAGGTTTGGCTCTCTGTGGCGGCGGTTTTGCTCTGCCTCCGCTTTCTGCGCAGTGCCTGGAGCACGAGGCAGCTTTTCAAAAACAGCCGTCTGGCGACCCCCGAAATCCAGGAAGCCTGTGAGGCTCT
Source organism: Prosthecobacter sp. (assembly GCA_044373575.1). Lineage (GTDB taxonomy): Bacteria > Verrucomicrobiota > Verrucomicrobiia > Verrucomicrobiales > Verrucomicrobiaceae > Prosthecobacter. The sequence continues at coordinate 14,619 of JBILPY010000027.1, forward strand.
TCTGGCGAAGTCCGACTCTCGTCGAGCGGTGATTTGTCATTTCGTGCCAGGCACAGCCTCCCCTCTCCTGACCGGGTTTTGGCAGGCCCACATCTGGTTGCCGGAGGAAGCCAAAGACTGGTCGGCAGAGCGACTCGAGGCTGTCATCCAGCATGAGCTGGCGCATCTGACACGGCGTGATCTCGGCTGGCAGATGCTGACGACTTTGGCCGCCTGCCTCTGGTGGTGGCATCCCTTCATGCCGGTGGCAGCAAGGGCGCTGCGTGCCGAGGCCGAGCAGGCAGCGGATGATCTGGCGGTGACATCAGGCGGCAATGCGCATGGCTACGCCCGCACGCTGGTGGAGATCGCGGCGGGGTGGACTCAGGGGCAAACGACGGCTCATGCTGCCGGGGTAGCCATGTTTGGCAGCCGCGAGAATCTCCAGCACCGCGTGCGGGAGCTGCTGCGGGACAATCGCTGGCGCGGGCGCATTGGTGGAGGTGCGTTGGTCGCCATTGCCATCATCGGCGTCATCCTCCTGGCACTGGCGAGCACGCGGTTGGAGTTCCGGCCACGTCCGCAGACCTTTTCCAGCTTAGCAAAGCTCGTCGCAGGCGGTCGAATTGTAGCGAACGCAGGGAGCGTCAACTGGCAGGACCAAATGACCGACTTCTACGGCACCATCATCGAGACGCTGGAGAGCGCGGAGATGAAAAAGCGGGCTCTGGCGCGGGTGCATGCGCTGCATCCTGACCTCAAAGATGCGAACGTGGACATCCGCGTCATGCAGACGAAGGGCTCGGCCATCTTCAATGTCTTCGCTGTCGGTGGAGAGCCAAAGTTCACCAAGATTTTTCTAGATGCGCTGTTGGATGAGTTCATCGCCTTCAGACAGCAGATCCGCGAACAGGGACTGGAGCGTGCTCTCAATACATTCACCGAAACGGTGGTCAAAAAGAGCAAGGAACTCCAAGAAAAGACCGAGAAGCTGGAAGCCTTCCGCAGAGCAAACAATTCCGTCGTTCTGGCCGAGGGCAACAACGGAGCCGCCGCCAAACTTCAAAAGCAGCAGTCAAGATTAGCGGAGGCGAAGCAGCGGGTCTCGGACTTGGAGGTGATGATGAGAGATCCCAGCTCGGCTGTCGGCAATTTAGAGCGTGGATACACCGCAGATGGCACGGCGAAACCTGAGCTTGGGCGTGGGCTGACCATCGCTGAGCAGAGTTATCTGAAGAGCAAAGCGGAGGCTTTTGCGCTCAAACAGGAACTGGATTTCCTGCAGCAAAGGCAACCGATAGATGCTGCGGCTGTCGCCGATGTCGAAACCCGGGCTGCCAAGGCGAGCTATCTCGAAGCGTCGTGGAGAAAGGAGCTCAGCCAGCAGTGTGCCCAGGAGAGGATTGCGCTAACGAAGCAGATCGGGGTTCTGGAGGAATCAGTTCAGAACGCCCAGGCCGAAGCACTCGAATTTGCGGCGAAACTAGCCGAGCAGGAGCGTCTGTCGGATGATTTCCAGGCGGCCAAGAAGACCCACGACGAGCTGTTCAAGAAGGTACAGAACTTCCAAGAGCTACAAAACATTCAGACCGACTACGTCGCCATTCAGGAGCGCGCATCGAACGCCTATCTGGACATCAATGAGCGAATCTTCCCCGTCTGGAAACTCTGGACGCCAACGCCGAAGAGGGCGGCTGACTCAGGGAAGAAGTGATTTTCAATACACCGCCGTCTCGCCTTCGTGGAGGAGGCGGACGCGGTCTTCGAAACCGCGGCTAAGGGCGGAGCGGACCAGCCATTCGGCGGGCTCGTGGAGAGGCTCTCCGCCGAGAGGAAAGGTGTCGTGGTGCATGGGCACCATGTGGCGGGCACCCATCATCTCGAAGGCATCGAGCGCCTCCTCGGGATTCATGTGAACGGGGCGGCCGCTGGGGGCGAGGTAGGCACCGATGGGCATGAGGGCGAGGTCGATGTCGGCGCGCTGGCCGATGTCGCGAAAGCCATCGAACATGGAGCTGTCGCCGCAGTGGAAGAGGGTGCGTTCGGGGGCCTGGATGAGGTAACCACCGAAGCCGCGATGCGTGTCGTGGATCATCCGCGCGCCCCAGTGGCGTGCGGGAGTCAGGGTGACGTGGAGATCGCGGAACTGCGCGCTTTGCCAGGTCTCCAGCTCGACGATCTGCCCGAAGCCGCAGCGTTTCACGACACTGCCGACGCCTTTTGGCACGATGATCGGCTGCCCACGGGCGATGCGACGGAGGCTGGGCAGGTGCAGGTGGTCAAAGTGGGCGTGCGTGATGAGCACGATGTCGATGGACGGGAGGTCGCTGGCCCAGAGGCTGGGATGGCGGAGGCGCTTCACAGGGCCGTGCCACAGCGCCCAGTTCGGGTCGATGATCAGATTCACGCCGCCGATCTGGGTGAAGAAGCCCGCATGACCGAGCCAAGTGACCCCGATTTGATCCACCAGAGTGACAGGCACCTCGTCGATGATGCGGCCTGGTTTGCGCGGCGCGAGTATGCTGGGGATGAGCACCTCGCCGAGGAATTGCAGGTTTCGCTGACGCCAGCCTTCGGTGGGTCGGAGGCCGATGTGGTTTTCATCGCGGTGACGGCGATTGAAGAAGCGCTTCCTGTCGGGCCGGCTCAGGAGAGCGGGCCCTCCGTGGTCCGGAGCGGGGTCGTGAATCATCTTGGCGGGGGAAAGCCTGACTATTATGGAAAGTAAAAGGCCTTTCGCCCGCGATGACAACCCTGTTTTTCCTGGTCATCCATCTTGGCAGCAGAGGCATCGGAGAGCAGGTTGGTCGCCGAATCATGGAAGAAACCGGCGATACATGGACCAAGGCAACGGTGAGACGTTCGATCCGCGAACGAATGCGTTCCGTGCCGGACGGAACCCTGAGGAGGTGGTCGGACCAACTCGTCGAGCGGCTGAAGGCTCGCGCCGACCTCTGGCAGCAGCCCGGCGTGGTGGCGCTCTTCGGCGGACTGCGCAATGAGCCGGACCTCGTCTCCGACTTCCTGCCATGGCTGCACGAGCGCGGCTGGCGCACGGTTTTCTTCGGCGTGGAGGGCACGGAGCTGATCCCTGTGGAGGTGCGCGGGGTAGGGGATTTAAAACGCGGCACGCTGGGTGTCTGGGAACCCATGGGGACCTCTCCTCTGCCCGCAGGTGAACTGGATGTCATCCTCGTCCCAGGACTCGCCTTTGCCCTGCGTGACGGTGCCCGGCTCGGTCGCGGCGGCGGTTTTTATGACCGACTGCTGTCGAAACCCGAGGTCCGCGCACGGCTGGTCGGGGTGGCTTTCCACCTTCAGGCACTGCCGGACATCCCCTGGGAACCGCACGATGTCCGTGTGCCGGATCTGGTGACGGAGCTTTGAGTCACCTCGACGTGCCGATGCCCGGCATCATCATCTGCCGCGCCATGTAGCCGCGACCTGCATAGGGTGGCACGGAGTTGAAGGCGATGCGGCGCTGGTTGTAGAAGTCGAGGATGCGGGTGCGGGTGTGGATCAGGCGAGCACGAAGTTCGGCATGGGCCGCATCGCGCGGCGTGTCTGTGACGCAGCGGTTCAGGTGCTTGATGGCACGGGAGGCGTAGATTCGGACCGTGTTAGGGTAGTGCTGATCCAGATAGCGTGCTGGCAACCCATGATGGACGATCACCTGCCGCCCGGCACTGCCCGGCCCGAGCAGCGGCGCGGACATGGATTCGGAGCCGAAGTCGGCGGCGGAGAATGTGAGCACCTTGCTCAGAATCGGCTGCGGTTTGAAACCTGAGCAGGAG
>JBILPY010000298.1:0-5581 GCA_044373575.1 Prosthecobacter sp.
GGCCCAGAGATTGCCTTCCACATCGCAGCGGATGCCGTCGGAGCCACCTTTGCAATTACGGAGGTCATCTTTGAACTGTGGCACTGGTCGTCCAACCGCAATGGGGGGCCTTATCGATGAAAAATGTCCGTTTTCATCCACCACACCGATATTCTTCTTATCGGCGAGCTGGCCTTTGTTCGTGGCAAAGACCTTGCCGTTTTTCACCGTCTTGCCGTCCACATCATAGATGCGTATGTTCTTTGGGCTGCCGGTATCGACGATGTACACCTTCTTGTAATCGGGTGAGAAGCAGAGGCCGTTCGGCTTTTCGAGATCCTCGGTGATCTTGGTGATCTCGCCGCTCGGGTCGATGCGATAGACGGACTCTTTGAGCAGGAGCTCACCCTTGCTCCCCTCGTAGTCCATCATGCTGCCGTAGCCGGGATCGGTGAACCAGATGGATCCATCGGGATGCACCGCGCCATCGTTGGGAGCGTTGAGCGGCTTGCCGTCGAATTTTTCCGCCAGGACGGTGATTTTGCCATCCAACTCGTAGCGGACGACGCGGCGCGTGCCGTGCTCGAAGCTGATCTGGCGGCCCTGGAGGTCAAAGGTGTTGCCGTTGCTGTTATTGGCGTTGTTGCGCAAGACGCTGACGTGGCCGTCCTCGGGCAACCAGCGCATCTGGGCGTTGTTCGGGATGTCGCTCCACACGAGGTAGTTGCCCGTTCCGTTCCAGGCGGGACCTTCCGCCCAGAGCATCCCGGTGTGGAGGCGGCGGATGGGCGCGTTGCCTTGAACGAGCTTCTCAAAGGCCGGATCGACCGTGATGACATCGGGATCGGGATAGCGCTCGGGCGTCTGGCCAGTCCAGTCACGCCCAAAGGCGCTGGCGGCAGTGGCGGTGGCGAGAGTCGTGAGGAAGGAGCGGCGGTCGGTGGTCATGGCGGATAAAGTGGTCGGTTTTAGTGAAACGCACCTCCCAGGGCAAGCCTTCCTCGTCTCCACCAGCGGAAAAGCCCATTGCACCACCCATCGTCCGCGTCCTCATAGCGACGCCGTGCGTTTGTCATGGCCCCGCTTTGAAATCAGAGAAAGCCTCTGCCACCAAAACTGCGCGCCCGAGGCCGAAAAAGGTCGCCGCGCCGAAACCTGCCGATCCACCACCTGCCCCAGCAGCCGAGGATCGGGTGGAAAACCACGGTCTCGTGAGGTCGGTTGCTCGGCAGCCTGACTTCTCGGCGAAACTGAGCACGCTGGGAGCTGGTGCGGTCATTTGCTTGGATCACGTCACGCCGGAGGCGAATGGCTTCGCCGTGGCACTCGTGATCGCTCGGGCACAGCAGATGAAGCGTCGTCTCTGGGTGCTGTGCCCTGATCCACGAACGCAGGATCGGGTACAGGCCGAGTTGCTCGTTTGGCAGTCATCCGCCCTATACTTTCCACGGCACTCGCAGAGCTTCGGCAACGATGCCTTGCCCGACCCGGATCTGGCGGCGGAGCGCGTGGCGGTGCTGGAGCGATGGGCGGCAGCGGAAGTGAAAAAGCACTCCGGCCCCAGCGCCCTCCTCCTCTGCGCCGACAGCCTGAACGAGCCCGTCCCGACGGCTGGCGAGCTCGAAAAGCAGCGACGGCAGATCGAGGTGGGGCAAAAGCTGGATGTCGAGGACTTCATCACCTCGCTGAGTGAGGCGGGATATGAGCGTGTGCCCGTGGTGACAGAGCGCGGGCAGTTTGCCCGGCGCGGTGGGATCGTGGATTTCTACTCCTGGCAGGCAGAGGAGCCGCTGCGCGTGGAGTGGTTCGATGACGAGATCGAGTCCATCCGCGCCTTTGATCTGCACAATCAATCGTCTGTGCGTCGGCTGGAGCGCGCGAACATCATCCTCCAGCTCGGGGAGCAGGCGGCGGACTCGGGAAAGGTGCGGGATTACTTGGCAAAAAACGACCTCGTACTCGTGATCGGAGACGAATCCGTCGAGGTGCCCGTGCATGCGCGCATCATTGACGGAGCCTTCACGCACGACGGCCCGGAAGACTTCGCGACGGCTATCCACGAGAATCCTCTCGGCGTCTTCGATGCCTCCGACTTCGTGCTGCACGAGGCGCGGCGGAAGCAGTTCGAGATGCAGGTGAGCGAATGGAAAAAGCTCGGCTGGCAGACCATCGTCTTCTTTCACAATGAGGCGGAGCGTGAACGCTTCGGTGAACTCCGCAGTGCAGAAGCAGCCAAGGTGGAGACCACTCTGGGCCTGCTGTATCGCGGCTTCACCGTGCCATCGGCGAAGCTCGCGGTGCTCACCGGTGCGGAGATCTTTGGCAGGCATCAGGTGTCGCGTCGCTCACGCGGCTCGAAGCTGGCGGACCCAGAGGTGCTCCGCAAAGCGCGCGACATGCTCAGCGAGCTGCGGGATGGCGATCTCGTGGTGCACAGCGAGCACGGCATCGGCCGCTTCGCCGGAGTGGAGACACGCACGACGCCTGGCGGGAAAAAAGAGGAAGTGCTCGTGCTGCATTACGCCGACGAGTCGAAGCTCTTCGTGCCCGTCGTGCAGGCGCACATGGTCAGCCGCTACGTCGGGGTCGGTGGACGTGCGCCCGCTTTGAGCAAACTCGGTGGAGGCTCCTGGCACAAGACGCGCAAAGGTGCTGAGAAGAGCGTGGAGGAGTTTGCCGCAAAGATGCTCTCCGTCAGTGCTGAGCGCCGCACGGTGACGGGCTACGCGCATCCGTCGGACACGAAATGGCAGGTCGAGTTCGAGCAGTCCTTCCTTTACCGCGAGACGCCGGATCAGCTCCGCTGTGTGGAGGAGATCAAGCGCGACATGGAAGCGCCGAAGCCGATGGATCGGCTGCTCTGCGCTGATGTCGGATTCGGCAAGACGGAGGTGGCCATCCGCGCGGCTTTCAAGGCAGTGATGGGCGGTAAACAAGTCGCCATCCTCGTGCCGACGACCGTGCTCGCGCGGCAGCACTGGCAGAATATCCGCGAGCGCATGAGCGAGTTCCCCGTGACGGTGGAGATGCTCTGCCGACTGACGCCGAAGAACCGCGAGAAGAAGATACTGGAAGGCATCCGTGACGGCACGGTGGACATTGTCGTGGGCACGCATCGCGTCATTTCCAAAGACGTACGCTTCAAAGATCTCGGGTTGGCCGTGATCGATGAAGAGCAGCGCTTTGGCGTGAAGCATAAGGAGAAGTTTAAAGAGATCTTCCGCCTCGTGGATGTGCTGACGCTGAGCGCCACGCCGATCCCACGCACGCTCTACTTTGCCCTTATGGGGATGCGTGACATGAGCACCATCGAGACGCCGCCGCCGAACAAACAAGCCGTCGGCACGATCATCACGCCGTATGACGAGCGCGTCATCAAGCAGGCCGTCGATGCCGAAATCGACCGTGGTGGGCAGGTTTTCCTCTTGCACAACCGCGTCATGACCATCGAGAAAACCGCGATGCGCATCCGCGAGCTTTGCCCGCAGGCGCGGGTGATCGTGGGGCATGGGCAGATGGATGAAGAGCTTCTGGAGGACGTGATGCACACCTTTGTCGATGGCGACGCGGACGTGCTCGTCTGCACGACCATCATCGAAAGCGGCGTCGATATCCCGAACGCGAACACCATCATCATTGACCGCGCGGATCGATTCGGCCTCGCGGACTTGTATCAGCTCCGAGGTCGCGTGGGCCGTGGCGGCACACAGGCACATGCGTATCTGCTTTTACCCCGAGACGCCGTGACAGCGGGCGATGCCCGCAAGCGCGTGAACGCCATCAAGCAATACACCGGCCTCGGCAGCGGCTTCAAAATCGCCCTGCGTGATCTGGAGATTCGCGGCGCGGGGAATCTCCTCGGCACCGAGCAGAGCGGGCACATCGCTGCGGTCGGGTTCGACATGTATTGCCAGATGCTGAAGCAGACGGTGAATCGGATGCAGGGCCGCCGCGTGGCGCGTCCGGTGGATGTCAGCCTGCGCGCCGACTTCCTCGTGCAGACCGAGGCGCTCATGACCGAAGCCGAAAAAGGAGCCACGCCCGCCTTCCTGCCCACGCCCTTCGTCGAAGACACACGCCAGCGCATCACCGCCTATCGCCAGCTCGGCGAGGTGATGACGCGCAAGGAGCTCGAGGAACTCGAAACCCAGTGGCGAGATCAGTATGGCGACAAGCTCCCCTACCCCGTGCAAAACCTGCTCGCCTGCACCTCCCTCCGCCTCGCCGCCTCTCATGCCGGCATCACGGACGTGGAGATCAAAGACCGCAAGCTCATGCTCACGCGCAATGGCAAGTTCGTCATGATCAACGGCAAATTCCCCCGCCTCACCGAACGCGCCGGCTACAAGCAGCTCGCCGAAGCCACGACGATGGTGCGGAGTTTGTGAGGATCAACCCTTGGCATCGGACTTAACTACTTCGCCTTCGGATTCTTCATGAAATAGAGTCGGCCATCCTCCGCGCCGATGAGCAGATCTGGCAGGCCGTTCGCATCCCAATCCACTGGCGTAGGACTGGTGTCGTGGCCTTCGATGTTGCGGTCGGAGACGTTGCCGCTGTCGGTGAAGAGGATGCGGCCGTCCTTCTCGCCGGACTGGCGGAGGAACTGGGCGTTTTGGCTGTTGAGGAGGATGTCGAGCTTGCTGTCGCCGTCCCAATCCATGAGGCAGAGTTTGCGGCGGCCGCTCTTGCCGGCGGTGCCAGCGTTGAGCTGGAGGAGTTTGCCGTCTTTGTCGGCGAAGATGCGCTGCGGTGGCTGCAGGCCGGTTTTGGTACGCGGGAAGAAACTGAGGTAGCCTTCGTGGTCGATCATGACGAGATCGGTGAGGCCGTCTTTGTTCCAATCAATCGCCACGGGCGTGGTACGCCATTGGGTGAGCAGACCTTTGCCTTCAGGACGCAGCCAGCCCCAGGCGAGCTTGGGTTGCTCGCCATTCCATTCGACTTCCACGGGCTTCTCGGCGGCGAGTTCGGGCTTGGTCTTGCTGCCGGTGTTTTCAAACCACACCACTTTGCCGAGAATGCTGTTCGCCACGATGTCGAGATCGCCGTCGTGATCCCAATCGGCGACAGTCTGCGTGGTGTAGCCCCATTTGGCCTCGGCGGGGCCTTGGATGCTGCCGTTCTTGCCGGCCATGATGCGCAGCGTTTTGCCACCAGCCTTCAGCTTCGACGGCGCGGCCCACTTTGGCTCGGCAACGCCGGGGCCACTGAGATTTTCGATGAAGGCGATGTAGCCAGCGGTGTTGCCCGCCATGACGTCGGTGTCTTTGTCACCATCCCAATCGCAGCCGAAGAGGGTGACGAGCGCGCCGAAATTGATCTCATCGGCCTCCTGCTTGAAGTAGCGCGGCTTTTTAAACACGGGCGTCTTGTCAGCGCCGAGCTTGCCGGTGTTTTCGATGAAGGCCACGCGTCCATCTTCGTCGCCGCAGATGAGATCGTGATCGCCGTCCTTGTCCCAGTCGAAGGCCACGGGATCAATCATTTCGAGATCCATGCGCAGGTGTTTGCCATCGGCATCAAGCACGCGGCGGCCTTTGGCATACTTGGGTTCGGTGCGGGTGCCGATGTTTTCAAAGTAGGTGAACTTGTCGAGAAA
>JBILPY010000299.1:0-5576 GCA_044373575.1 Prosthecobacter sp.
TGCCATGGAAACCGTGCCCGCTTGGCGTGTCTCTGAGCAAGGGCTCATCTGCGAGGGCAACGGCACCGTGCAACGCATCGCCATCTACCTTGCTACCCACGCGCCGATCTTCCTGCGCATCGCTCAAGATACCAACGACGCCTTCCTCCGCGATATCGCCCGCAGTGCCATGATTGGCCGCTTTGCTAATTTCCCCGGCTACCACTTCAACACCCTCTACTCCACCGCGCAGGAGAAAGCCGACTTCCCGCTACATCCGCACGACGAGCTGAAGCCCACGACCTCCTTCCACTACAACCACGTCCTGCCGATGGCGAACCTCGTGCTCGATTACCTCATGGCCGAGGCCAGTGACCGCTCGCATGGATCCATCGATTTCCCCACCGAATACGCCGAGTGCTACGCCTTCCTGCAAAGCAGCGTCTATGGCGCGCCGGGCAAGTTCTACGATCAAACCAACGTGACTCCCTGGATGCCCAAAGGCCTCGCGAAGACCGACAACGTGCAGGTCAACCACGTTTCGGCCCGAGTCGAAAACACTCTCTGCCTCGCCTTCATGAATGAATGCGACCGAGAGTTGAAGGACGTAGCCGTGCAACTCGATTTGCCCGCAGGCAGCCACGCAGCAACCATCTGGTGCGACAACCAACGCGTGGACACCAAGCTCACCGTTCTCAACGGCGCTGCAAAGATCTCGCTGAGCCCCAAGGGTATCACCGCTCTGATCATCGAAGGCGTCAAAGTCAGCGCGCCGTTCCAATCCAAGTTCATCGGCAAGCCATCACCCGAGAAAGCCATCACGCATCAAACCATCCAAACCCCGTTCGGCGAAGCCCACGCCACGATCCTCTCCTTCGGCCCAGAACTCACCTGGCTCTACGCCTACCTCACCAGCGACGCCAAAACCATAAAGTCCGCCAAACTGAACCTCACCCTCGCAGGCCGCGAACAGACCATCACCGACGATTCATTCCCCTTCGAGTTCAGCGTCCCCCTAAAACCGACCGACACAACCGCCCAGCTCTCTTTTGAAGAAAATCTCACAGCTGGTCAGACAGTGAAATCCGGCGTGATTCGACTTGGAAAAGCTGAACGCGAATAGAATGAAAATCAGGTGAGATCCAACCTCACACTCTGCGCCTCCGGCACGCGCAGCCAGAAAACTGCGCGGAGTGCGCCACCTAGATGCAATCTATGTTCAGCCAACTCCGGCGATGAACCATTATGCCCACCGCGCTGGATAACGGCAAAAGTGCGCCATTCCGCTGAATGCAGAATAGTTCGGGAAGTCGTGGCCTCCACCCTCGGCACTTCGATTGGACCTTCGATACCCCAATTTGCCTCACCCATGTGCTTGTGGAACCGGGGCTCGAAAACTGCGGCATTCGGGTATGGAAGTGGTTAGATTGATACGGTAAACACCGCGTTCATCCATGAAGCACTTTCTCGTTCTACTTTGCCTATTCTTTGCCTTTTCTGCCAGAGCGGAGTTCGATCATCTGTCAGCATATCAGAGGGTGATCTTGGAATCGAAATCTCCAGCACCGGAGGAGTATCGTTTCAGCTTTGATCTGCCTGCGGGGCCTCAGTTCTCGGAAGCCGAAAAGGAAGCGCAGCGTGTGCGTGGTGGCGAGGTGATGCCGATGGTGATGAAGGCCTTTGAAAGCGGCGCGGGTGAGGTGCGCATCCCGCTGGGGGATTATCGCTTTGGGCAGGAGCGATGGGAAGGCGCGAAGGTGATCTTTCCGCTCGGCTTCGAGAACATGCAGCGCGATGCGGCGCATCCTTTCGTCATCGACGCGAGCGGCGCGACGTTTTGGTTCGATCTCGATGACCAGCAGATGCCGCCGGGGCATCGTTGCGTGGGTTTTCGCAACTGCCGCAACATCGTGCTGCGCGGTGCGATCATTGATCGCGGCACGCGCGGCTGCATCGAGGGCCGCATCACGCGCATTGATCGAGAGGGCAATCGCTTTGAGATCCAGCCCTCACCCGGCGTCGTGGTGCCCACGAGCTACAAGGGACACGACGAGCAGCGCTTGTTTCCCTTCAAAAGCGACGGGCGCTTCTGCGTGCCGCTTTACGACATGCAGGCCGGGGTGCGGAAGCTGCGCTACAAAGACATCACGCCTTCCGAGGGCGGGCGTTATTGGGTGAACATGCTCGAACCGCAACTCATGGAGCGCCTTCACGATGCGAACTGGGAGCGTGCTTATGGCGAACTCGGCGTGGTGCGCGTGGGCGATGGCCTTTCCTGCCTCTACACGAATGCTGGAGCCATCGTGCTCGAGGACTCGGCGAACATCACCCTGCACGGCGTCAGCGTTTATGTGGCGAAAGGCGGCCCCAGCGAGAGCGGCGGCAATGGTGCGCATCTCTGGAAGGATTGCTACTTCGGCCCGCGACCCGGCACCAGCCAGTGGAAGGGCGCCGATGGCTTCCTGTGCCGCTCCACGCGCTTTGGCTGCGTGATGGACAACGTCACCATCCGGCACACCGCCGATGATTTGCAGAACTTCCACGGCATCTGGGGGAAGGTGAAATCCGTGTCTGGCAAACAGGTGACGCTGGAGACGAATGCCTCACTTCGTCCCACGCTCAAGAATGCACGAACCGGGGATCGCTTGCGCTTCATCCATCGCAAAACGGGCGTCTTTCTCGGCGAGGCAAAGCTTGTCGCGCATCGCGATTTCAAACTTACGCTCGATCAAGACGCCACGCCCTTTGCCGAGGCGCAGGCCGAGTGGCTTGATCACGAATGCGCGGGCTGGGTGGTGCAAAACTGCCGTTGGGAGGACAATTTCCAGCGCCTGCTCATCATGTCCGGCCCCGGCCTCGTGCGCGGCTGCACCTTCACCCGCATGGGCAGCAACATCAGCCTCAACACCGGCATGGGCCTTGTCGGCGGCATCCCGAGCGACATCACCATCGCGGACAACGTTTTCATCGACGTCAGCCCGCGCCCCCATCATCCCGCCATCGACGCCCGCGCTCACAACGCCCAAGGCAAAGACGGCGTCCCGCCCATCGAGCGACTCCGCATCACCGGCAGCACCTTCACCCGCACCGGCGGCCCCGCGATGAGCCTCATCGGCATCCAGAACTCGCTCATCGAGCGCAACCACATCGACTCCCCCGTCCGCGCCTCCGTCATCGCCAAGCCGCAGGATGAAACCGACCGCCAGGCCATCATGCTCACCCTCAGCCGCAGCGTGACCGTGAAAGCCAACACCCTCCACGATCCCGAAAACCACACGCAGCCCGATGCCATCAGCGGCAGTCGCGTGCTGGGGCTCGAAGCGACGAAGGAGATCACTATGGATGGGGAAAAGCTGCCGGATGCTCCTGCGGAATAACCGCCTCAGTGATGATTGAGCATGCCCAGCAGTCATGACGACGCCCACGACTACGCCGAACGCATTCGCGAACGGCTAACGAGAGGGATTCAGGAGTTGCGCGAGGGTGGCGAGCTTAACGAAGTAGGGTATGGCTCATGAAAGTGGTGTGAGCAGGGAATACATCGGTGAGATCGAGCGTGGCAATCCCGCCCTCCCCGCCATGAAGAATCCGTTGAGCCAAGCAAGCGATCGCAAGCCGGTGGGTTTGGAGCCGGGGGTCGTGCGATGATGCTTATCGACAGAAAAGTGGGCACAGGAGAATCAGATTCAGATCATTCTCCTGTCACCATTCTTCTGCCTAGTATGCCTTGATGTCGAGATCAGCCGCCATTCACCGTAGTGAACATACCAGCTCGTCTCATGCCCCGCTTTCTCCTCGTCTGTCTGCTTTCCACCTCGCTCCTTGCTGCCCCTCAGACGGCATTTCTGGAGCAGCATTGCTATGACTGCCACGATGCGGAAACCAAAAAAGGCGACCTTGATTTGACGGCGCTGACCTTGGACGCTGAGCATGTGGACCTGCTCATCAAGGTCCACGATGTGGTGGAGCGGGGTGAGATGCCGCCGAAGAAGAAAAAGCAGCCAGCGGAGGCGGAGAAGGCGGCGTTTGTGGAGGAACTGGAGGCGAAGCTGATGGCGATGACCGCTCCGGCGCCGGGCGGGCGCATTCGTTTGCGGCGCATGACGCGGGTGGAGTTTCAAAACACGCTCCAGGATCTGCTGGCGCTGCCGAGGCTCGATGTGGTTGGGTTGTTACCCGCAGATGGCCGGGTGGCGGGCTATGACAAGATCGCGGGCGCGCTCGACATCTCGCCCGCGCATCTCGCGGCGTATGAGGAGGCGGTCGAGAAGGCGCTGGATGCGGCGATCGCCACGCGCAGCACGCCACCGCGTGTCTTCAATAAGCGCATCTATCCGGCAGGACTCTTCAAGTTCGGCGGAAACCTCGTGCAGGGGCAGTTCGTGCTGCTGAAGGACAAGCAACCCGATCCCGCGCTGCCGGTGCGCGGCGGTTTTGAGGACAAACAAGGCCATGTGGGCGATGCGGGACCGGACATGGAGGAGCGCAAGAAACAGCACGAAGCCGTGAAGGCGGCGAAAAGCGAAAGCGCGGTCGGTTTGCTCAATCCGAACCTCGCAGGCTATGAGGCGGCGATGAATGTGTCGCCGATTTACGCGGGCCTGTATCGCATGAAATTGTCGCTGTGGGGCTTTCAGTGGAACGCGGGCAAACCGGAGCCGGGACCTGATCAAGCCGCCGTGCTGCGGGCGCATGAGGAAGGCAAGCAACAGGAAGGAGGTCGCTTGCTGCGAGCCTTCACCGCGCCGTCGATGAAATCGAACGAGGCGGAGATCACCGAGTGGCTCGATGCGCATGAGAGCATCGTCTTTGATCCCGTTTCGATCCCTTGGAATGGCCTGCGCATCGGCCAGGTCGCCGGACGGGCGAAGAAGCATGTGGGACCGGGCGTGGCGATTGACTGGTTCGAGATCGAAGGCCCAATCAATGCTTCGTGGCCACCCAAAAGCCACAAACGCTTGTTTGGCGATCTGCCGATCACCCAGATGACGGCCAGCGATGTCATCCCGCCGCAGCGCGAGGAGGTGCGTAGCATCGGCGGCTATGTGCCGAGCATGCATTTCGATCTCACACCGCAGGAGCGAAAGCAACCGCTGGAGACCGTGCAGTCCACGCAGCCGGAAGCGGATGCCCGCAAGATGCTCACGACCTTTTTGCCGAAGGCCTTTCGCCGCCAGGTCGCACCCGACGAGATCGAGCCGTATGTGGCGCTGCTCAAGTCACGCATCGCCGCAAAGGACTGTTTTGAAGATGCCATGCGTCGTGTGTATGTCGCCGTGCTCACCTCGCCGGAGTTTTTGTTTCACTCGATCGAGCCCAAGCCGACCACCTTGGCCTCGCGCCTGTCGTATTGGCTCTGGAACGGCCCACCAGACGATCAACTGCTCGCCGCCGACCTCCACAAGCCCGAAGTGCTGCATCGTGAAGTGGATCGCCTGCTCGCCGACAAACGCAGCGAACGCTTCATCGAAGATTTCGCCAATCAATGGCTCGAACTCAGCCGACTCGATGAAACCACGCCTGATCCGCAGCTTTACCCCGAGTATCGCTTCCTCCTGCACGAAGGCATGGCCGCGGAGACACGCACGTTTTTGCGC
>JBILPY010000300.1:0-5572 GCA_044373575.1 Prosthecobacter sp.
CCGAGCTTCCTCCTCTTCGTCTCATACTTGGCAGTGAGGTCAGCGCGCGCATTCAGCGGCGTGTGGACATCGTAAAAGGCGTAGCAGGCAAAGAAGGGTTTATCTTTGTTTGCCTCGATGAACTTGCAGGTCTCCGTGGCGAGCCGGTCTGGCAGATGCTCGCCGGGCGGACCATCAGGCAGGCGCGGATTCGCATAAGGCGTGAAGTATTTCCCCGGCCCGTAAGGACCACCACGATCCACGCCGCCCATGTTGATGTCGTAACCCTGATCCTCCGGCCAGTGACCTTCCGGTCCCAGGTGCCATTTGCCCGCAAAGAAGGTCGCATAGCCCGCTGCCTTCATCATCTCCCCCATGGTCACTTCCTTATGAGCCAGCCGATCCTGATACGGCGCAGGCAGCAGCAGCGTGTTGCGCTTCCACTCCGCAGGCGTCTTTGCCGCACCGATGTAGTCCGTCACGCCCGTGCGCTGCGGGCAGCGCCCCGTCTGCACCGCCGCACGTGTCGGCGAGCATACCGGACAGGCCGCATAGCCATTCGTGAACAGCGCACCCTCCCTGGCGAGACGATCCAGATTTGGCGTCTCGTAAAAGGTGCTGCCGTAACAGCCGAGATCCTGCCGCCCGAGGTCATCGGCGAGCAGGAAGATCACGTTGGGCTGGGCAGCATGAGTAGCCTGCAGCAGGGCCAGGGAGGAAAGAAAGAAAAGGGCGCGAAACATGGGCACTGGAAACGATGCGTTAGCTCGTCGCCTTGCCAGCCAATGAAAACGAATCCCGTCGCCCCCGCCCCCAAACGCAAAGGCAGCCTGCGCATGAAGGCCAGCGGCCAGATCCTGCACGCCCGCCATGGTCTCGATGGTGGCGGCCCCAGCAGCTCAAGGGGTAAGCGCCGGCTTGAGTTCCATCGGCCCGGAACGGATCGGGGTTTTGTTCGCCGGAGCATCGGAGATCGGATACTCAGGGAGATTCACATGCCCCATCACTTTGTTGATGTCAGGATGAGGAATGAACAGGCCGGAAAAAGGCCCGCTGCTGGTGAGCCGGCGGTTCTGCCCGGGCGGGCTGTCCAGATCAGGAGTGCTCACGGTCACCGTGCCTGACACGCGACCGGAGGCAGGTGTGACCGTGATGCTAAACTTCGGCTCCGTCGCCCCAAACACCGGCAGCTTCACCGCCCCCGTGGGAGACAGATCGAAGATGAAAGTATGGTCCAAGAGCTCTGCTTCAGCGACACTCAAGCTCAGGCTGGCATTGGCCGCGGAGTTCGCGAAGCCCGGCCACATCATCCCCTTGGCCGGAGCCACGTAGGGAGCACCCAGCAACCGGAAAGGACCGGCGATACTACTGCGCGCCGTGTCACTCGTGAACAATCCATCCGAGCCCTCGATCTTACCGTCAGGCTTCAGCAACGCCGCCGGTGCCAGCAGACGCCTAGCAGCCTGGTAAGAGTAAAGGGCCACACCCAAAGCTGGCGACCAGGAATCACTACCGGCATCGTAGGCAGGAATGCTGACCACACGCTGGCTGGAGGTGAAGGTCTGGCCGTCCGTCAAAGTTCCCGCCCAGGTGCCTGCACCGGCCGTGGAAATCTGCAGCGTGGCAAAACCAGACCCCATATAATAATACAGACTCTGCGGCTCCGGCTTTAGCAATCCGACATTCAACGGACCCCGAGGCCCCGTGTAAGGCAGGCGTGAAGAAACAAGACAGCGGAAGAGCTTTCCTCGGTTTCCCTGCTCCGGCGGGAGGCCGCTGAAGGCCGCATTCCAGAACGACACCGGCATGATTCCTGGCGCCGAATAAGTCAGTGCCAGCGGGGGAAAGCCTTCCGGCAGCTTCGTTCCTGGAGGCGTCAGATTGACCGGGGCGACGGCCAAATCCCCATCTGCGTTTAGAGCGGGAGCCAGATTGCCACTGAAGGGGAATTTTTTTCCGCTGACGTTCACGCTGCCACTGAACTTGCCCGTGGACAGGATATCCAGGAGGACCAGGCAATCATTGGTCGCACCTTCAAAGCTGCCCGTCATCTCCACCGGCAGCGGGCGGATCATCCACTGCACCGTCTGTGTCTCCGTGGCGGCTGGAGACGTGCACCTGGCCGTGATCTTCACCTCATAGGGCTCCACGATGCCCTTCACGACTCTCGCTGCCGTGGGTGTGCCGGTCAGGCGGCCTGTCTTGCCATTCAGCGTGATGCCGGGCGGCAGACCGGTGGCACTGAAGGTGACCTGATGCTCATGCGGCTCGAACTCGGGCGTGGTGATGGGATCAAAGCGCGGCAGATCCGCCGTCACCGGACTGCCGACCAACGCCACGGGCAGGCTGATCCGCCCTGGCCAGCGGGGCGGCGTGGCATATTGTGAATCCTCGAAGAGATACGCGTGCTTCAACACTTGCCCACTCGGCGTGGTGAAGGTGAGGTCACAAACGATGTCATCGTCAGGCAGCGGGAAGACTGCTTTTTCGGTGCGAAGCTTCGCCGTGGTGATGCCTGAGTAACTGGAGGGCCAGGGTTGGTGATAGTAGTTCCTCCACAGAAAGGACAGCGCACTTCCCGGAGGCTTGCCGCTCAGAATACTCCATTCAAACGGTTTGCCTTCTTCGATCCAACCTGGCCAGTTCGGGAGAAAGACGGCGATGTGGGCTGCCGCAGTCTGCGTCGTCTGGCCGGTGGCATTGGTGGCGCTGAAGCTGTAGCTCCCAGCATCGGTGGGCTTCATCTGGCTGAAGGTAAGACTCGTCCCCGTGGCCCCGGCGATCTTGGCCCCGTTCTTCCACCATTGGAATTTCATCGGCAGGCTCCCGGAAAGCACCTGCACTTCCAACGTGCGTGCGATCCCATCATAGCCATCGGTAGAGTGTGTGGCGTCGATGATCTGTGATCTAAGAAGCCCGGTGATAACCGGCAGACCGGCGGCATGAGCCTGACCGCCCAAGTTAATCCACTGCTCACCGCTACCGCTAAAGACATCGGAATTGATGAAGACACGCAGCCAGGCCGCATGGGCTCCAGTCATTGAGGGGGTAAACTGGACCGTGCGGGAGATCTTTTGTTTCGGGCGGATGTCTGCGCTGGTGGTCGGCAATAGTGAAAAAGAGCCTGCCTGGCTGCCGAAGATGCTGAACTCCACATCCTCCATCATGAGGCTGGAGGTATTTAGGAACGTCAGGGTGCGCGTCACCGTGCGGCCTGGGGTCGTGAAGCCAAAGTCCACCCCAGAGTCCGTGGCAAGCCGCCGAGCCCCGTCCATGGCAGTGAGCTCTACTATTTGCGGGGGATAGCTGCTCACGCGTGACCCACGCACCTGCACGATCTGCACGGGGGCCTCTGGGTCATTACTCGTGATGCGGAGCAGCGCAGCATGCTCTCCGAAGACTGATGAGGCCGCGCCATAGATGACCTGAATGGTCTGGCTTTGAGAGGGTGGCAGCGCGAGCGGCATGACGGGCTGAGTTAGAGAAAAGAACTCCCGCTGAGGGCCGACCAGCGTGATGGATGACACATTCAAGTCCGCCAGCCCCTCATTCCGAAGCGTGAAAGTCATGGTGCGAGTCGCGTCGGCATCGCCCAAGTCTGGGGTGCTGTAGGATAGAATGGAGCTTTGTAGTTCCTGACTGCGAACTCGATCATAATCGAGCGACGCAGAGGTCTCCAAAACGAGTCTCGGGGTTGGCGCGGCATCTGCCGGAGGTGCTGTCAGAGTCAGCGACCAAGTGAACTCGCCCCATTCGAGTTCGTGATTGTATCCAGTGCCATGCAAAGTCAGCCCATCAGCGCTGATCGCCGTCACCCGCAGGAAGGAAAGTGCCCCTTCCTTTAAACCATAGTCGGAACTCAGAATGTCATGAAGCCGCCGAAACGTTCCCGTTTTACCCCAAACCGCAGCGTGCTCGAATCCATCCGTGTCGGTTTCCTTTCCGACACAAGTCCCGTCATCCGCCACAGCCACTACGAGAGCGTCTCGTGAGTTTTCCAGTAGCACGGAAGTGATCACCTCCGCGTGCTGCTCACGCCGCCAGCGCCCCTCGACACGGAAGACGCCATCAGGAGAGACTACTGCAGTAGGCGCAGCACCGACAGGAGGTGGGTTCAGGGTGAAAACAGCCCCCAGCAGCGGCACCTGCACCGCCACCCGAGCTACCGCACTCTTCACGCTGCCGACATCATCATAGACCACCACGAAGTAATCATCAGCATCACTCTGCCTGACTGACGAAAGCGTCAGGGATGATGTCTTGGCCCCAGAGATACCCACACCATCTAGGACGCGCTGCCTGTTTGTCGTGGATCGATACCAAATGAAGCGCTTACCCGGTGCATCTGCGGCAGTCACGCTCAACGTCACCGACTCCCCTTCCTGCAAAAGTGTCAATGCCGCAGGCTGCGTGGTGATCTGCGGCACGTCCGCAGGCTTCGAAAACAGCCCCTGATCAAGACTGCCAGCGATCCACAGCCCCTGCCTGCCGAGTAACCATGTCATTTGAGTATTCAGCGAAGGCACGCTGCTGGCTCCAGCCCAGCTCAGGCCGTCCACGCTATGAACGATGCCACCCCCGTATACTAAGGCGACAAAGCGCGTGCCATCATGTGCGAGCCGAAAGGCAGACCCTTGGCGAACAGGAGAGAAGCTCAGTCCATCCACACTCCTGAAGAATCCAAAGTCACTGGCGATGACCATCGCCCCTGAGCCCAAGCACAACTGCTGCCTAGCCCCGAGTCCCGCGACATTCATCCGAGTGACAGAACCGAAGTCTTCCGAGAAACGCAGTAAGCTGCCAGCACGATTGATGCCGACCAGCCAGAAGCCTGTACCGGGAGTCGCTCCTGCTTTGTAGATCACGTCCAGCATGTCTTCCGTCTTACCTCCCATGGCAGCAGGTGTGAAGCGATGCCGAGTCCACGTCACGCCATCCAGACTGGAAAGAATGTCGTTTCGATCTCCCGCCGGATTTTGCCAGTCAGCGAAGCGGCTGCCGATGGCGATGAAACGTCCGTTTAAAAAACGCACACGCTTCAGATCACACATCGTGCCGGACGCCTGATACTCCCAAGGGAGCAAGTCCAAAGTATGGCGTGGTGCGTTTGAAATAGCACGGGAGATGATCCGCCCTTCGTGACCCACGATGACAATGCGCCCCGCTCCCACCGCCACCGATGTGGGCTGGATATCAGGCAACACTTCTCTGTGCCTATCGTAATGAAAATCTAAAATTTCGCGGTCCCAAAAGCGGCTCCAGATTAGTTTTGGCTCAGCACCTGACGACAGCAGCAACGCGCGCTCCTCCCAGAGGCAGGCATCGACCACGTCCATATACTCATAACTCAACGATGGAGCTGTCGAACGATAAAGCTGCCAGACATTATGCCCCTCAGCCCAGCCTCCCAGAAGGCAAAGTAACATCAAATATTTCGATAGGGGCAGCATGGGGTAAAGGAGTCGTCAGCCAAAGAACTCAGCTAAGTCAGCTTAGCTGAACCTCGGGAGAACACCAAGTCTTGGTGACATCATTCCACTTAGATAAAGAAGAGATGCTTGATCCACCCGCAATCGCTGACTTGCACGCCTTG
>JBILPY010000301.1:0-5562 GCA_044373575.1 Prosthecobacter sp.
CCTCGCAGGTCGTCTCCAAGCTCGCAGCACAAGGTGCCAAACTCACCCGCCAGCCCGATGCCAGCTACCTCGCCAGCGGCCCGAATCCCCAGAAGGACATCTACCTTTACGATGCCCCCATGCCGAAGGACGGCGTCTCCGGCTTCCTGCTCGAATGCTTCACCGATCCCTCCCTGCCCGGCGGCAGTCTCGGACGCTACTCAAACGGCAATTTCGTGCTCAGCGACTTCGACGTCTTCATCCAGAAACCCGGCGGTAAACCTGAGAAGCAGACGCTCGCCAAAGCAGAAGCCGACTTCAGTCAAAAAGGCTACGAGATCACCAGCCTGACCGATCAACGCAAACGCGGCAAAGGCTGGGCCATCGACGGCCCAACGCGGAAGGAGAACCGCCGCGCCATGTTCCTGCTGGAGCGTGCCGTGAGCTACACGGAAGGTGCCCAGGTGCTGCTGCGCCTGCGTCATGAAGCCCTCGGCGGGCATAACATCGGCCGCTTCCGCCTCTCCAGCACCGCTTTGCCTGCAGCCAGCGTGAAGCTCGATGGCAATGCCGACCTCGCCAAAATCCAGGCCGTGCTCGCCACCGCTGCCGACAAGCGCACGCCAGCGCAGAAGAAGGAACTCGAAGCCTACTACCTCGCCACCGTGAACAGCCCCGTGAAGCAGGCCGCCGACCTCGTCGCCACGAAAAAGAAGGTGCTGGAGACCTTCGAAAACAGCCTGCCCACCACCATGGTCATGAAGGAGGCCAAAACCACACGCGATGCCTTCATCCTCACCCGTGGCGAATACGACAAACCCGCCGGCAAAGTCACCATGGCCGTCCCCTCCTGGCTGCACCCCATGCCGAAGGACGCCCCCATGAACCGCCTCGGCCTAGCCAAATGGCTGGCCAGTGCCGACAATCCCCTCACGGCCCGAGTTTGGGTGAATCGCCAGTGGGAGCGCATCTTCGGCGTCGGCCTCTGCAAGACCACCGAGAACTTCGGCTTCCAGGCCGAGTATCCCGTGCACCCCGAGCTGCTCGACTGGCTCGCCGCCGAGTTCATGAAGAGCGGCTGGGATATGAAGCACGTCCTCAAGCTCATGGTCATGTCCAAAGCCTACCGCCAGAGCAGCAAAGTCACCCCTGCCCTGCTGGAGCGTGATCCTGAAAACCGCCTGCTCGCCCGTGGCCCGCGCTTCCGCCTCAGCGGCGAAGTCGTGCGGGATCAGGCGCTCGCCATCGGTGGACTCCTCGCGCCGAAGATCGGCGGCCCCAGCGTCCGCCCCTACATGCCCGAGGGCGTCTGGGACGAGACCAGTAAATACGGCGACCTGCGCGGCTACAAGGCCGACACCGGCGAAAGCCTCTACCGCCGCTCCCTTTACACCATCTGGAAGCGCACCGCCGCACCGCCCACCATGCTGCTCTTCGATGCCCCTACCCGTGAGATCTGCACCGTGAAGCGCAGCCGCACCAACACCCCACTGCAAGCCCTCGCCATGCTCAATGAAGTCACCTTTGTCGAAGCCCAGCGCGGCCTCGGCGAACTCATGATGAAGAATGGCAGCACGCCCGAAGCACGCCTTGCTTACGGCTACCAGCGCGCCACCGCCCGCAAAGCCGATGCCGACTCCCTCAAAGTCCTGATCAAAGGCCTGAACGAGCGCCGCCAGTGGTTCGCCACCCATCCCGAAGACGCCGTCAAAGCCATCACCCAGGGCGAATCAAAGCCCGACCCCAAGCTCGACCCCGCCGAACTCGCCGCCTACACCACGACGGCAGGCGTGCTCATGAATCTCGATCGCGTCGTGACGCGGGACTGAAGCAGTAGGCAGTGCTCAGCTCACAGTGATCAGTCCCAGCCCGCAACACTGAGCACTGAGCACTACCCCGCCCACATTCCCTTCTTGACCCATTCCCACCTTTCTGTCTTTCCTCCTCCCGTGACTCCCGATCAAACCAACCTGCTCCTCCTTTCCCTCGCCTCCGTGGCCGTGCTCATCGTGCTCATCGCCTGGTTGCGCATGAATGCCTTCCTGGCCCTCCTGCTGGCCGCCATGGTCATGGGCCTCGGCTCCGGCATGGACCCGCTCGCCATGATGACCGCCTTTGAAAAAGGCATGGGCGGCACCCTCGGCGGCATCGCCGGCATCCTCGGACTCGGTACCATCCTCGGGGGCCTGCTCGCTGCCTCTGGAGGCGCGGAAGTTTTGGCAAAGGCCCTCATCGGCGTCTTCGGGCCGAAGCGCGTCCACTGGTGCCTCATGATCCTCGGCCTGCTCATCGGCCTCACCACCTGGTTCGCCGTCGGGTTGGTGATGCTCGTCCCCATCCTCCTCACCCTCACACGTGAGACCAAGGAGCCCTTCCTCAAGCTCGCCATTCCCCTCCTCGCCGTGCTGAGCATCATGCACGGCGTTATGCCCCCGCATCCCGGCCCCGTCGTCGCCCTCCAAGCGCTCCATGCTGATCTCGGCAAAGTCATCCTCTGGGGCCTGCTCGCCGCCGTGCCGGTCGCCGCCATCTCCGGCCCCATCTTCGCCAACTGGGTCATCAAGCGCGTGAAGGTCGAAGCCCCCGAGCCCCCGCCCGTCGATCCCGCCATTGCCGCCCGACCAAAGCCTTCGTTAGGCATCACCATCGCCGTGCTCACCGTGCCCATCGCCCTCCTGCTCACGCAGACCATCGCCGAGCTGATGTTTGAGGACAAAACCCACACCGTCCGCCAGATCACCGCCGTCATTGGGAACCCCACTCTCGCCCTCGGTATCTCCGTCATCTTCGCCGGCATCGCCTTCCGCTTCTCACGCAGCGAGGCCCTGAAAATGGGCGAGAAAGCCATCGCCGCCGTCGGCATGACCCTCCTCGTCGTCGGCGGCGGTGGCGGATTCAAAGGCGTCCTCGAAGCCAGCGGCGCCGCCACTGCCATCGGAGCCATGGCCACCGCCGCCCATCTCCCGCCCATGATTTTCGGCTGGCTCTGCGCCGCCCTCGTCCGCGTCGCCACAGGCTCCGCCACCGTCGCCATCACCACGGCCTGCGGCCTCGTCGCCCCCGTCGTGCTCGGGCATCCCGAGGTGAACCCCGAGCTCGTTGTCGTCGGCATCGGCTGCGGCTCCCTCTTCCTCTCCCACCTCAATGACGCAGGCTTCTGGATTGTGAAAGAGACCCTCGGTATGACCGTCTCCCAGACCCTCCGCACCTGGACCGTCACCGAGACCCTCGTCGGCATCACCGGCCTCTTCGTCGCCTGGGGCCTCGACAGCGTGTTTTAAACAGACAGGCCCGTCAGCCGGGCCACCTCACACCGCCGCCCCGAACAACGCGCCGACACCCGCCGTCAGCCCCATCGCCAAAGCGCCCCAGAAAGTCACACGCAGGGCTGATTTCAAAACAGGCGAGCCACCCGCACGAGCTGCCAGCGCCCCCAGCAGTGCCAGGAAAAGCAGCGAGCTCAGCGACACCGTCCACACCAGAGCGGAAGCTGGCACGACCAGGACCAGCAGCAGCGGCATCGCTGCCCCAACAGCAAAAGTGCCCGCCGAGGCAAACGCGGCCTGCACAGGCTTCGCACTCAAGGTATCTGAAATGCCCAGTTCATCGCGAGCATGAGCCGTCAGCGCATCCTTCGCCATTAATTGCGTCGCCACACGACCCGCGAGATCCACATCGAGACCACGCCCCACATAGATCCCCGCGAGTTCCGCATGCTCATGCTCAGGGTCTGTCGCCAACTCGTGCCGCTCACGCGCCATGTCGGCCTGCTCCGTGTCGGACTGCGAACTTACAGACACATATTCCCCCGCCGCCATCGACATCGCACCGGCCACCAGCCCCGCGATGCCCGCGACCAGCACATTCCCTGGACTCGATTCCGCAGCCGCCACCCCCACGATCAAACTCGCCGTGGAAACAATGCCATCATTGGCCCCCAGCACCGCAGCTCTCAGCCAGCCAATCCGATGCGCCCGATGATTTTCAGTATGTCTCATGCACGCAGTCTCTAGCGTATGAACCGACCCCGCAAGAAGGATGATTCTTGGAGCATCCTCTAAAACTCACACCGTTGGCAGGCACCTCCGGGCCGTCGGCACCTGCATCTAGGTGCTGTTTGCCGGGCATCTTTACTCGTGGCATCTCTGCTCAAGAAAAAATGAACCCTGAAGCTCCCTCCATACCCACCTTTGCCCAGGCCGTCCGCTACTGGGTCAAGCTCGGCTTTATTAGCTTCGGCGGCCCCGCCGGGCAGATCGCCATCATGCACAAGGAACTCGTCGATAAACGCCGCTGGATCAGTGACGGGCACTTTCTTCATGCGTTGAACTTCTGCATGTTGCTCCCCGGTCCCGAGGCCCAGCAGCTCGCCACCTACCTCGGCTGGCGCTTGCATGGGGCAAAGGGTGGCATCGCGGCGGGTGCGTTGTTTGTGCTACCATCAATGTTCATTTTGTTCGGCCTGAGCTGGCTTTACATGGCGGGCGGCCATCTGCCCTGGCTCGCCGCCATCTTCCACGGACTGCTCGCCGCCGTCATCGCCATCGTCGCGGAAGCCGTGCTTCGCATCGGCAGAAAGGCGCTCAAAAGCCCGATGCTGTGGGCGCTGGCGGGGCTGAGCTTCATCGCCATCTACTTCTTCCAAATATCGTTTGTCCTCATCATCCTCGCCGCCGCCTTGCTCGGCTTCATCGGCAACCGCGTCTATCCAAAGCAGTTCCCCGCAGGCAAAGGCCACGGCGCAGCCAAGGACGTCGCCGCAGCTATCGAATTGCCCCCTGCCCCGCAGGCCTCATGGTCACGAGCGGTCCGCATCTCCGCGCTGTGCCTCACGCTCTGGTGGCTGCCGGTCTTCGGAATCGCCGCGTGGCTTGGCTGGAGCAGCACACAGGCGCAGCAGGGCCTCTTTTTCAGCAAAGCCGCACTCGTGACCTTCGGCGGAGCCTACGCCGTGCTGCCCTATGTGGCGCAGCAGGCTGTCGAGACGCATGGCTGGCTTTCGCATCCGCAGATGATGAGCGGCCTCGCCCTCGCCGAGACCACACCCGGCCCGCTCATCATGGTGCTGCAATTCGTCGGCTTCGTCGGCGGTTGGCAGCATCCCGGCGCGCTCAGTCCGCTCGCCGGAGCCACGCTCGGGGCCCTCATGACCACCTGGGTCACCTTCCTGCCCTGCTTTCTCTTCATCTTCCTCGGCGCCCCGCACATCGAAAAACTCGGCGAGCAACCCCGCCTCAGCGCCGCCTTGACCGCCATCACCGCCGCTGTCGTCGGCGTCATCCTCAATCTCGGCGTCAAATTCACCACGCACGCTCTGTGGCCTGCGAGCGGCGGCTTCGATGCCTTCATCGCCGTGCTTGCCATCGCGGCCTTCATCGCCATGCAGCGCTTCAAAGTCGGCCTCATGCCGGTGATCGGAGTTTGTGCCGTGCTGGGGCTGCTGAAACAGCTCGCCTTGGGCTGAAATCCCCTGCAAGAACGACTGAATCCGTCAGTTGAAGACGGCCCGCTTTCGCCCCCCCCGTTCGTTTCCATCTCCCGCATGTCTCTCCCCCGCTTCGCCCTTCGCCATCCCTGGACCAT
>JBILPY010000302.1:0-5556 GCA_044373575.1 Prosthecobacter sp.
CGCACGGAGAAGATCATGGCGCGCATCGCCTGAC
Source organism: Prosthecobacter sp. (assembly GCA_044373575.1). GTDB lineage: Bacteria > Verrucomicrobiota > Verrucomicrobiia > Verrucomicrobiales > Verrucomicrobiaceae > Prosthecobacter. Next base: position 35 of record JBILPY010000302.1, read on the forward strand.
CGCCATCGAAGCGCTGAATCCATGGCGGGTTCAGCGCTTCGCGGTTCATTTCCATGTCAGACCATCGAGTCCTGGCTCGTTTCAGCCTGCCTAGAGTCATGAACATCGCCACCAAACGCCACCTCGACCGCCGTGCCTTCCTTCGCGGCACCGGCACCGTGCTCAGCCTGCCCTTCCTGGAGGCCATGCTGCCCGCCTTTGCCACGCGCGCCCAGGCTGCCGCAGGTCAGCCGCCGCCGCGTTTCCTGACCATGTGCGCCACACTCGGTTTTCACACGCCGTTTTTGTTTCCCCAGGAAACCGGCGCGGACTACACGACCACGCCGTATCTGGAGCCGCTGAAAGCTCTCAAGGGCGACTTCTCCGTCATTTCCGGCCTCCAGCATGAGGAGCAAAATGGAGCGAACGGCCATACCTCTGAGATGACCTGGCTTACCTCCGCTAAGCATCCCGGCCTCGCTGGATTCAAGAACACGATCTCCATCGACCAATACATCGCCGAGCGTATCGGCAGCCAGACGCGCTTCCCCAGCCTCGTGCTCGGCACGGGCAGTGATTCGCTTTCCTGGTCGGCCAGCGGCGTGCCACTGCCTGCGGAGAGCTCCCCATCGAAGGCCTTCCAACAGCTCTTCATCGATGGCACGAAAGATGAAGTCGCAGCCCAGGTGCGCGGATTGAAACGCGGGCGCAGCATCCTCGACACCGTGATGGAGCAGGCCAAGAAGCTGCATCAAGAACTTGGCAAACGCGACCAGGAGAAGCTTGACGAATACTTCTCCGCCGTGCGCGATCTCGAAGGCCGACTCGTGCAGAATGAGGAGTGGGTGCAAAAGCCGAAGCCCAAAGTCGATGCCAAGCCGCCCACGGACATCCAGAGCCGCACCGATGCCATCGGGAAGATGAAGCTCATGCAGGATCTCCTCGTGCTCGCGCTGCAAACGGACAGCACCCGCGCCGCCACGCTGCGCCTCAGCGGCATGAATGCCGTGCCCGAGATCGAAGGTGTGAAGAACGACTGGCACAATCTCTCCCATCACGGCCAGGACCCCGCGAAGATCGACGAACTTAAAGTCATCGAGACAGCGGAGTTCACCGCCTTTGCCGACTTCCTCACGAAGCTGAAAGCCACTCAGGACAATGGTCGCCCGCTGCTGGACAGCACCGCCGTCATCTTTGGTTCAAATCTCGGCAACGCCAGCGCCCACAGCACCGCGAACCTCCCTCTCATCCTCGCTGGTGGCAGCTACAAACACGGCCGCCACATCGCCATCGACAAAGAGAAGCACGTCTTCTCCAACCTCTTCGTCTCCCTTGCTCAGCGCATGGGCGTCGAGACCGACAAGTTCGGTTTCAGCACCAGCGTGCTCGACATCAATCAGGCCTAGTCCGAGCAGCCAAAAGAAGCCCTTCCCTACTCTTTGCTGCCCGTCAGACCGCGAAGCATAGCCCAAGGAAAGTGCGGAAACAGTTCCAGATTTTTTGATGAGAAGACTGCGGCGATCGCTTGAACTCCGAGTTCCTGTCCCTTCCCGCCCAGTGCCATAGACAATCCCGCCGCTTTGCCCTCAGGAGCAAGAGCCTCCTCATCTCTGGCGTTTTGGCGGGCTGATTTTGTCTTCCCCCTGTTCCCTGCCATGAAAAAGACCCCCATCATCCTCTCGGGCTTTGTGTTCCTCGCCTCGTCGCTGCATGCCGCAGCGCCGAAGAAGGAGGAGACCATCGATCCTTCGAAGCCGGTGTCATTTTACAAACACATTCGGCCCATTCTTCAGGCGAACTGCACGGGCTGTCATCAGCCCGCGAAGGCTAAGGGTGACTACATCATGACGGACTTCGCGAAGCTGCTCGCGGGAGGTGAAGAAGGCGGTGCCATCGTGCCGGGGAAGCCGGAAGAATCCAATTTGCTCAAGGTCTCCATCCCGAATGCCGAGGGAAAAATCGAGATGCCGCCGAAGGGTGACCCTCTGCACGAATCGCAGATCGCGCTGATCAAGAAATGGGTTAGTGAAGGAGCGAAAGATGACACGCCAGCTTCCGCCAAAGCGCACTACGACATGGAGCATCCGCCCGTGTATGTGACCGCACCGGCGGTGACCTCAATGGAGTATTCGCCCGATGGCTCGCTGATCGCCGTCTCGGGCTATCATGAGGTTTTGGTGCACAAAGCGGATGGTTCAGGTATCGCCGCACGTCTCGTGGGACTCGCGGAGCGCATCCAGAAGCTCGCTTGGAGCCCGGATGGCAAAAAGATCCTCGTCACTGGCGGCAGCCCGGCTCGCATGGGGGAAATCCAGATCTGGGATGTGGCGGCGAAGAAGCTCGAACTCTCCAAATCACTCACCTTTGACACGCTGTATGGCGCGAGCTGGTCGCCCGATGGCAAGTTCATCGCGGTCGGTTGCGGCGACAACGGCATGAGGGCCTACGAAGCTGCGACTGGCAAAGAAGTCGTCTTCATGGGCGGGCATAGCGACTGGGTGCTCGACACGGTTTGGGGTTTGGAAGGCAAACTCATCGCGTCATGCGGACGAGACATGAGCGTGAAGCTCACGGAGGTCGCGACTCAGCGCTTCGTGGACAACATCAGCTCCATCACCCCCGGCGCGTTGAAAGGTGGCGTGCAGACACTCGCGCGTCATCCCACACGCAATGAAATCCTCATCGGCGGCACCGACGGCGTGCCTGCCATCTATCGCATGGAGCGCATCACGAAGCGCGTCATTGGCGACAACGCCAACCTCATTCGCAAATTCCCCGTCATGCAGGGGCGCATCTTCGGCGTGGACTTCGCCCCAGACGGCAAGCGCATCGCCGCCGGAGCCTCGCATGAAGGCGCGGGCGCAGTGAACATCTACGCCAGCGAGTATGACAGCACGCTGCCAGATCCAGTAAAGAAGATCATCGAAACCGTGAACGGCAAAGGCCCCGAACTCGAAGCCTGGATCACCAAAGACGTGAAGCAGCTCAGCAGCACGCCGCTGCCCTGCGGCGTGTTCACCGTCAGCTTCAGCGCCGATGGCAAAACGGTGGCCGCAGCAGGCCAAGATGGCCGTATCCGCCTCATTGAAGCTGCTACGGGCAAGATCGCGAAAGAGTTCGTCAGCGTGCCGCTCGTCGCGGACAAGGCGCTCGCCGCCAGCGAGGTCATCGCCGATGACAGCGTGCGCGCCACGGCGAAAAAAGACGACAAAGTCGAAACACTCGTCCCAGGACTCACCGTCGCCAGCATCGAGGTGCAGCCCACCAGCGTCAGCATCGCCAAGCCAAACGAGTACGCCCAGCTCCTCGTCACCGCCACGATGAGCGATGGCACGAAGGCTGACATCACCCGCATGGCCAAGCTCAGCTCCACGAATGCCGAAGCGCTGAACATCAACGAGCGCGGTCTCGTGCGCCCAACCAAGGATGGCAAAGGCGAGGTGAAGATCGCCTTCATGGGAAAGGCCGCCAGCGTGCCGGTCAACGTTACCGGCATGAATGCCGCGCTGAAACCCGACTACGTCCGCGACATCATGCCCATCGCCAGCAAGCTCGGTTGCAACATGGGAACCTGCCACGGCGCGAAGGATGGCAAGGCAGGCTTCAAGCTCAGCTTGCGCGGCTACGATCCGATCTACGACGTGCTCGCCTTCACCGACGAACTCGGCAGCCGCCGTGCGAACGTGGCCTCGCCAGATCACTCGCTCATGCTTTTGAAAGCCAGCGGCTCCGTGCCGCATGAGGGCGGCCAGCTCACCGTGCCGGGCGAGCTTTACTACGAGACCCTGAAAGCCTGGATCAGCCAGGGCGCGAAGCTGGACATGAAGACGCCGCGCGTCACCAGCATCGAGATCTCGCCAAAGAACCCCGTGCTGGAGCGCATCGGGCATCGCCAGCAGATGCGTGTCGTCGCCCGTTATGCCGATGGCTATGTCAAAGATGTCACCGCCGAGGCCTTCATGGACAGCGGCAATGGCGACGTGATCGAGGCGGACAAATCCGGCCTTATGACCAGCCTCCGCCGTGGTGAGGCCGCCATCCTCGCACGCTTCGAAGGCTCGTATGCTGCGACTACCATCACGGTCATGGGTGACCGCACCGGCTTCGCTTGGAAAGAGCCAGAGAAGTGGACGAAGATCGACGAACTCGTCGCCCGCAAATGGGAGCGCATGAAGATCGAACCAAGCGGCCTGTGCAGTGATGAAGACTTCCTCCGCCGACTCCACCTCGACCTCACCGGCCTGCCACCGAAGCCCGAAGAAGTGCGCGCCTTTGTCGCCGATGCACGCGACTCCCGCAAGAAGCGCAACGAGGTCATCGACAAGCTCATCGGCAACCCAGACTTCGTTGATCATTGGTCGAACAAATGGGCAGACATGCTCCAGGTGAACTCCAAATTCCTCGGCAACGAAGGCGTGACCAATCTCCGCGCCTGGATCAAGCAGCAGGTCACGGACAACACGCCTTATGACCGCATGGCCTACCGCATCATCACCGCCACCGGCTCCAACAAAGACAACCCCGCAGCGGCTTACTTCAAGACCGTTCGCACCCCGGAAGAACTCGTGGAAAACACCACGCACCTCTTCCTCGCCACACGCTTCAACTGCAACAAATGCCACGACCATCCCTTCGAAAAATGGACCTGGGATCAGTATTACCAGACCGCCGCTTTCTTTGCCCAGGTGGAACTGAAAACCGACCCAGCCAGTGCCGGTAAAACCATCGGAGGCACCGCTGTCGAAGGCGCGAAGCCACTCTACGAAGTCGTCGCCGACAAAGCCGTGGGTGAGATGAATCACCTCCGCACGAATGCACCCGTGGCACCCAAGGTGCCCTTTGATGCCGAACTCGTGAGCAAGACCGCCACTTCCCGGCGCGAGCAGTTTGCCACCTGGATGACCAGCCCTGACAACGACTACTTCGCCATGAGCTACGCCAACCGCATCTGGGGCTACCTCACCGGCACTGGCGTCATCGAACCGCTCGATGACATCCGCGCAGGCAACCCCGCGAGCAATCCCGAGCTGCTGCAATACCTCACGAATGAGTTCATCACGAGCGGCTTCAATGTGCGCCATCTGATGAAGATCATCACCCAGAGCCGCACTTACCAGCTCAGCTTGGCGACCAACAAATGGAACGAGGACGACAAGATCAACTACAGCCACGCCAAAGCACGCCGCCTGCCTGCCGAGACGCTCTTTGATTCTGTCTTTGCAGTCACCGGCTCCATGCCGAACATCCCCGGCGTGCCCAAAGGCACCCGCGCCGCCGCTTTGGCCGATGCGCAGATCAAACTGCAAGATGGCTTCCTCACCAACTTCGGCCGCCCTGCTCGTGAAAGCGTCTGTGAGTGCGAACGCAGCAACGACGTCAATCTCGGCCCCGTCATGGCTTTGATGAGCGGTCCTACCGTCGGCGATGCCATCAGCGATTCCGGCAACGCCATCGCCAAACTCACCCATGAGATCAAAGACGACCGCCAGCTCGTCGATGCCATCTTTGTCCGCATCATCAATCGCCACGCCACGCCGAAGGAG
>JBILPY010000029.1:0-18193 GCA_044373575.1 Prosthecobacter sp.
ATCCGAAGTTGCCGATCTGATGGGTGAGCACGGCGGCGATTCTGAGTCCATCAACGAAATCCTGCGTCGCCTCATTGGCGAGTTGGCCGACCAGAACAACTGCCGCCTGTCGCTCAACTGTCTGGCCCTGGTGACGGGCTTGTCCTACCAGGGGTTGTCCATGACTGAGATCGCCGACCGTCATGGCGTCACCCGAGCAGCAGTGAGCAAGCGCTGCATCGAGTTGACGAAGGCGCTCAGATTGAAGCCAAGTCGTGCCATGCGGTCCCTGCTCGCCCGAACCAGCTACCGCAAAGCCCGCATGCAGTCCTTGAACGCCCACCCATGAAGACTACCTCCATGCCAACCCTTCCTTCCGACGTGGCGCGCAAAGTCGCCATCACCCGCACCGGCCTGCAGATCAGCTCCGACCTCACCTTTGGCGAGTGGGAGGCCATGGCCGCCCGATTTGGAGCAGCGATGAGCAGCGCCGCCTTCGTGATCGGTGACTGGCTGGTCTATGGCGAGGACCACTTCAGAGGCCAGAGCCGCCTACCAGGCTTCGAGGAAGAGGCCATTGCCAGCCGCCGGGTGAATGCCAAGATTTATGACGCCGCGCTGCGCCTCACCGGCCTGGACCGCACAACCCTGGGCACTTACGCCTACGTTGCCCGCCGCGTGCCTTCGTCGTTGCGCAACGAACATCTCTCCTGGGAGCACCACAAGGCAGTGGCCAAACTCGAGGCGCACGAGCAGACCAAATGGCTGGAGGTGGCCAGAGGCTCCCCGGAGGGCGAGGCCACCGTCTCGACCCGCCGTCTGCGCAAAAGCATCACCGCCGGGCGCCTCCTGAGCCCTGACGAGCTGCGCCTTGATCCTACTGACCGGGGCGAGCCAAACCACATCCCGTTTCTCAACCGCCTCTGGTCCTGGTGGCAGGACATGAAGGAGGACGGCTGGTCAAAGCGAGCCACCCGCGAGCAGAAGGACGCGCTTAAGCGCGATCTGGGGATCGTGCTGCGCATCATCCACGAAATTGGCTGAACCTTTTCAACACCACCAACGCCATGCAAACCGACACCACCCAAACCCTCCAAGACCAAGCCATCGACCACGTCCGCGAACTCCTTGCCACCCACTGGCGCGAAGCGAAAGACTCCGCCGATGAAGACGGCAAGTTCGCCATCGGCCTGCGCATCTCCGTTCTCAACGGCGCACCCGCCAAGCTCAAGGTGAAGTGCAGCATCAGCAAAACGATCACCGACGAAATCGAAAGCCAGGTGGACGACCCGGAGCAGATGAAACTGCTTTAACCCAACATCATCCAAAACCCCGAAGATCATTATGACACCCGCAGACATCATCGCCTGGTCGTTGGCACTCGCCCTCGCCTGGTCCTTCTTGCCATGTGCATCCCTATTGAGCGGTGGGTGGGCGACTACTTCGCCACTAGGCATTCCAAGCTCAAGAGTCTAGAGGCACGCATGCACGCTTTGGAGCAGAAATCCAAGTATGCAAATCATCCCTCCGGCCCGTGCTGATACAGCCCCCATTGGTGTTTCATGTGCGGAAACAATCCACAGAAAATAAATGGGTGGGACTGTAATTGTCCCACCCATCATTGTAATATGGGCAATGAACATCGAGACACCCAAAGGCTCTGTGCAAATTCTTGAACCAAGCGTGGAGATGCTGCGTTCCATTCGCGACCTGATGCCCTTCGGTGCCATCCAGTTCAGCGAACCTCAAAATGGTGCCCGGTATGGCCTTGTGATGCAGTGCGATGAGCAGGAGGTTTTCTGCATCAAGCAACAGCCCGTGGAACTGGATCGAAAGGGGGCAGAGGAATGGATGCAGATCCAGCACTGGATGATCGCGGAAGCATATTGCCGCTACATCAAGCATGGGTTCTCCGGGGCCTACCTTGCTGCGGCGTATTTGCGCCAGCGCGACAACGGGCTTTGGGAGCCAGGTGTGGCACACTTCATTTTCCCTTCGCCAACAGGCATGGAATCCCAGGAGTTTCCATTCGAGGGTGCCTTCGATAATCAGTTCGGGCATGGTGCCACGACCATGTTCAGTCATTTCGCCAAGGACTTCATGGCGGCGTTTCGGGAATCGCCCATGGAGCCACCTAACTATTTCGGATTGGATGTGCGCCCGCGGATGCATCTGCAATCCCTTGGCACGTATTTCATGGTCCTCGGCCAGCACATCTTGTGTCTCCGCCCGAATCTGCGCGAGAAGGATGATGCTGCTTGGTCGATCTTTGCGTCAGGCGGAGTCGATCATATCTTCCACATGCCCTCCATTCCAATGACAATCAGCAAAGCTCAGTTGCGAATTTCCAAGGGATCGGCGGCAGACTTCGACGGGTAATGGGGCAGATGAGGCTGTTGCGGGGTTGACGCGGGCAGCAGGCCATGCCCCGCCTGCGCTACCGTGCCCCGAAATCTCCCTCCAGCTTGGAGGCGCGCTTCCTGATGCTCTGGAACCACGTCAAAGGACCGGACTTGGAGAGGGAATACCGCTTCCACCACGAGCGGCGTTGGAGGTCTGATTTTGCGCATTTAGGGGCTCGTGTGCTAATCGAGATCGAGGGCGGCATTTGGGTCAATGGTCGCCACAACCGTGCTGCCGGGTTCAACGCGGATCTGGAGAAATACCTCGCCGCTGGACTCGCTGGTTGGCGCGTGTTTCGGTTCGGCCCGGATCAAATCACGCTGGAGAATGTGGAGCGCATGGCTGAGCAGGTGCGTGACGAAATCAGGCGGTTTTCCACCGAATCCACTTTGGCTAAAAAACCTCAAAACGTTGATTATGAACCGCTAGACGACAATCCGGCGGTAAAAAAAGTGGAAAGCTGAAATTTGCGTTCTCATGGAATTTGCGTGGTGGTGTGCCAACCCAAGGACACAGACGAACTCGGAAAGAGATTTCCTTGCACATGTCGGCACACCTCAGCACGCGACTGCAAAAACTCGGAACGAACCAGTGATCCTCATCCCGCAACAGTGTGTTGATCATACAAGCAAGTCCTGCCAGCTTCGAAACCAAGCAGTTTTCCCCAAATGTGGAACACCCCTAACAGGCGTGGAATGCCTGAATGGTGGATTGACGGCAACCCGCGCACCCAGCTAGTCTGGCGAGTGATTTGCTGACAAGTGACCAGGTGTCACCCCTGCTCCCCACTTTAACTGCTGCTTATGAAATCGAACCCGAATGAGTCTCCGCGTGTTGATAGGTTTCAGCCAAACCTCCGCCTCTTTAGGTTAGGTTATGCTGGCATCCTACTGGCCCATATCTTCTGTTTCAGTGGATCACTGCTTGCAGGCGGACTGACGCTCATCACTCATGGATTTCGGCCTGCTACCGAGGTTGAAAACCTGACCTGGTTGAACGCGATGACCAACTACGTTCATGATAAAACCGGTAATACTGGGGCAGTCTATGAGGTGGTCATTGATCGAGTGGGCGGAGCATTGAGGGTCAACAGCCCCCAGTTGATCGCAGGCTCTAAACTGGATTCAGGCTTGAACACGACTGGCGAAGTCATCATCAAGCTCAATTGGTCGGTTGTGGCTGCCACCGACATCATTGGTCTAGAAGCTAAAACCGGGGACATCGCGCATGAGGTTGTCAGCGAACTATTGAATTGGTCTGACGGACCGTCTCCGTTGGCCGGGCCGATTCATTTGATTGGTCACAGTCGTGGCGGATCAGTGGTCTGTGAAATTGCTAGACTGCTTGGAACACATGGCATTTGGACAGACCATCTCACGATGCTAGATCCTCACCCTGTGTTGGGCTTGGGAGATGCTTCAGCAAGAGTTTGGGAAACAGTCAACTTCGCAGATAACTACAAGCAAACAGCTATGTTCCCCACTGGTGGATTTGTGTCGGGCGCATACGAGAGAAACCTCACCCCAGATATAGTTCTGGGCGGTTATGTTCATATGCATAGCCAAGTCCATCTTTGGTATCACGGAACGTTGAACACAGATGCTCATGCCTCAAATGGCGAGCAGTCATTCAGCCCGACGATGCGTGCATTTTGGTATCCAGACAGCGACAGTCTCGGCACACAAACAGGTTACTACCTCTCGCGCCTCGGTGGTGGCTTTCGCAATCGAAGCAGCGCTAAATTTCAATCGGGTTTGGCCGTCCACGCATACGGTGGTGCTTTGAATAGATCATTGCTGAACCCACGCTTTCCCTCCACTCGCACTTGGCCCAGCATCATCAGCACCGAAACCAAGTTTCCTTCGAGCACAGGACCATTCACGACGGAAGTTCAGTACCAAGACAGCGACAGTGCATGCATCATCACAGTGAAGCTCGATAATGACCGCAATCCGAACAACAACCTCTACGATTACGTCCTCGCTCCATGGAGAATAGTGAGGAGTGTCAATATACCGACTCCCACTGGAGGATCAGTCCTCAAGGTTGATCCAGTCCTGACTTGGACAAACACGAACGTCCCCACTGGCGATTACTGGGTGAACACCGAGATCAGCGACGGCCTGCACACGCGCAGTTTCTATTCCCAGACCAAGATTGCCATCACGAACACCGGCGCACCACCCACCACGGTCACGGCTCCTGCCACGCCATCCAATCTCCAGGCCGTTGCGCTCTCCACGTCTTCGATCAGCTTGTCCTGGCTGGACAACTCCAACAACGAGACGGCGTTCCGCATCCAGCGCCGCCTCGGAAGCGGTGGCACTTGGGCTGCGCCAACAGGGCAAACGATGGACAAAGCGGCTGGCACGCAGTCCTTGACCGACGACAAGGGATTGTCCGCAGGCACCCCCTACCAGTATCGAGTGGCGGCGATCAATTCAGCCAACACGGCGAACCCGACTTACATTGAAGTAAGCGTCACCACTCACGCTCCAGCAGGCACCAATTACACGCTGAATCTGAACTCGGTGAATCCCTCCAGTGGCGTCTCCATGTCGAGCTTCGTGGGCAGCAGCAGTTTTGTCAGCGCAGCGACTCCGAGCAATCGCTCATTCTCTCCTGGCACGGTGGTGACGGTGACCTGCCCGCAGACACTTGTGGGCGGGGCGGTGTTTCAGAAGTGGCAGTTGGATGGGGCGGACTATGATTTCGACACCATGGCCATCGTGAGCATGAACGGCCCGCGCACTCTCACAGCCTTCTTTGGTACCTCCGCACCGCCCGTGCGCACGCTCAGCAGTCTGGCGGTCAGCGGGCCGACTTCGGTGAATGAACTCTCCTCCGCGCAGTTCGCCGCCACGGCCACGTTTAGCGATGGCAGTAGCCAGACGGTCACGCCCAGCCCTTGGAATCTGAACTTCGGCGCAGCGGCCACCATCTCCAGCGCGGGCGTGCTGAATGCGGCGGCGGTCACGGCGGACACGCTCGTTACCGTCAGTGCCACCTACGTCAGCGGCGGCGTGACGAAGTATGCCACGCGGGATGTCACCGTGCGGAATACCACCGTCACTGAGACCTACACGCTCACCACTCCCACACCCACGAATGGCAGCATCACCCGCTCGCCGAATCTGCCCAGCTACACGGCGGGCAGTCAGGTCGTCGTCACCGCCACACCGAATCCGGGCTACTATCTTGTGAATTGGACTGGGGCCAGCACCAGCACGGCCACCAGCATCACCCTCATCATGGATGGCAATAAAACACTGGCCGCCCAGTTCGGAGCCGGTGCCACGCCCGGCAGTCTCATCGTGAATATCTCCCCGCCCGAGGTCGTGACGGCAGGCGCGCAGTGGCAGTTTATGGAATACTTTCCCTGGAACAACAGTGGTGTCGCAGCCACCCCACCCTACAACGGCGACTTCCAGCCTCGTTTCAAAGACATCCCTGGCTGGTCGAAGCCCTCCATCGCCTTTGTGCAGGTCACTCATGGGAATACAGCCACGCTGAATGTCAGCTACACCCAGCACCTCGGCAGCTTGCAGGTCGTGCTCCAGCCTGCGGATGCCATCACCGCCGGGGCTCAGTGGCGGGTGGATGGCGGTGCCTGGCAAAGCAATGGCGTCAGTGTGAACGTGGCTCCCGGCAGTCGCACGGTCGAGTTCAAGCCCGCAGGCACCTGGAACCCGCCTGCGACACAAACCATCAATGTCCTGGCCAATCAGGCCGCCATTACCACCGGCAGCTACGGCCCACCACTCGGCCAGCCTGTCATCGCCTCCATTTCACCACCGAATGGCCCGCTGGCAGGCGGCACCGCAGTGACGATTGAGGGCGTCAACTTTGGCTCTACTCCCATCGTCCAGTTCGGCGGAGTCAATGCCACGACAGTGGTGGTGAATAGCCCCAGCAGCATCACCGCCTTCACCCCGGCCAGCGATGCCTATGTTACCGTGCCAGTCACCGTGAGAGTCGGTAGCCAGACTGCCACCGTGGCGAACGGGTTTACATACGCAGTGCCACGAGGAGATGGTCTTGAGTTAATAGGACAGATGGGCGGTAGAAATCAGGCCATCGAAATTCAGGGGAACTACGCCTATGTAGGTGAGGGAAACGCACTCGTCGTTCTCGACATCTCCAATGTGGCCACGCCGACAGTGGTTGGACGTTTGACACTCCCCGGTATGGTCAACGGGCTAGCTCCTTCAGGAAGCTATGTTTATGTGGCTAACGATGACGCTGGACTACAAGTTGTAGATGTTAGCACGCCTAGTTCACCAGCGATACGCGCTCAATACCAGACCGGAGGCAATGCCAAGAACGTCGTGTTGCAAGGTGGTCGAGCATATGTGGCTACAGGCAGCGCCGGACTTCAGATCATCAATGTCATCGATCCGTTAAGACCGACCCGCGATGGTCTTTACGATACGACTGGTGACTGTCTTGATATATCAATGATGACGGGCGCGGACGGCCTATTTGCTGTAGTCGCCGACAGCGCAGATGTCAGGGTCTTTAATGTCTCGAATCCGGCAAGCCCGATTCTGACAAGCTCCTCAAGCATCGGTAGTTTGATTGACTCGTTGGCATCAACTAACACTCATGCATTCGTCGTTAATTCTGAAACGAATTCGCTCGTCGCTATCGATCTCACCAATCGTTCAAGCCCATCGGTGGTAAAGACGTTATCAAGTTATGGGTTTGAAGGTCGGCTCACCATTCAAGGATCAAGGCTGTACAGCACTACAATAGGGGGTGTGATCGTCACAGATATATCGAATCCAAGCAATCCAACTCCGCTTGGAAGTCAGTCTATACAACGCCCCGTTGATGTAGCTGTTAAGGATGGGTATTCATTTGTAGCTACTGAAGGAACTGAGTGTGGAGTCAAGGTTGTTAATACCAACAACCTGACACTGCTTCCGATTGTAGGCTCTTATAGATCAGCCTTTGCAAGAACAGACGACTTGAATATCTCAGGTCAGAATCTCTACGTCGCCAACTATTTTGGATCGTTGGAAGCCTTCAGTCTTGCAAATCCTTCTGCGACTCAACGAATCGGCAGCTACTCTTTTGGCTACAGTAACATTAGTTCGGTCGTTTCTAGTGGAAGCATGGTTAGCGTGATCGCTGGAGCAGGCGTTAACCTCTTGGATTGCACGAACCCAAGTTCGATACAACTGCGCTCCACGATTCCTCAGAGTTCGATTTATGCTTCATACTTGGCCCTCGATAGCGGACGTCTTTATGTGGGGGGCGGCTCAACAAGTCAGGCTGGTCCACGCTTTGGAATCTACGATGTATCAAACGCTGTTTCACCAATTCAGCGGAGCAACGTCGCAGTGTCGTATAGCGGAAACTACTACCTAGTTCAGGGCTTGGTTATTTCTGGGAATCGGGCTTTTCAAGTAATGCGTGGTGAAGGTCTTGTGATTTGGAATGTTACCAACCCAGCACAGCCATCCATCATATCCACTTTGACCATCCCAAATGATTCTATGTTTGTAAGTTGTTCGGCAGATGGCAATTACGCATATGTAAGCACCGGCTCTGGACTAACTATCGTTGACTGCCGAGTGCCTTCGTCTCCGATAATTGTTTCGACTGTAAATGTGGATTATTGGTCGCCGAAATGCAGGGCATACGGAAATCTCGTCTATCTTGTGTCTTCTATTAAGGGACTTACGGTGGTTGATGTTTCTCAGCCTGCCTCACCACAGGTGATAGCACGTTATGATACACCATCTGCATCTTTCGATGTCGGCGTCTCAGGGGACTATGTTTATGTGGCTGATGCATATGCAGGCGTGCAAATCCTCCGAATGACGGACAAGGCACCTCCAACCGTCGTCATCACGAACCCGGTCTTTGATCCCACCTTCACTTCAACCAACACCACGCTGACACTCGCGGGATCGGCTTCGGACAACAAAGGCATCGCCAAGGTGTTTTGGGCGAACAGCCGGGGTGGCAGTGGTGAGGCGGTGGGGACGACGGATTGGAACACGGGGAGTGTGCAGCTTTATCCAGGGCAGAATGTGATCACCGTGACGGCCATGGACAGCAGCGGGAACCGCAGCAGCGATGCCCTGACCGTGAGCTACAACCCGCCTGACTCAACCGCGCCCGTGGTGCGCGTGGCTGGCAATACCGCAGGAGTGGAGCGCAGCGTCAACACCGCCACCGTGGACCTGAGCGGCAGCAGCAATGACAACCTCGGCGTGGTGGAAGTGACCTGGGTGAACAGTCGCGGAGGCAGCGGCACGGCCACGGGCACCAACCCATGGTCGGTGATTGCCCTGCCTTTGGAACCAGGGGCGAATGAGCTGACCTTCACCGCCCGAGATGCCGCTAATAATACGGCGACCGACAGCGTGACCTACCGCTACACGCTGCCAGACACCGCCGCGCCTTCTCTAGCGATCCAGTTTCCCACGCTGGACTCCACCTTTACCACGACCAGCACGCCGCTGAGTCTGGCTGGCATGGCAGCGGATGATCTGGGCGTGAGTGAGGTGGTCTGGATGAATGAGCGCGGAGGTCAGGGCACCGCCACTGGCACGGATGCCTGGAGCGCTGCTGGGGTAGTACTCCAACCGGGGCTGAATGTGATCCGCGTCACCGCGCGGGATGCTGGCGGGAACAGTAGCATGGACACTCTGAACGTGACCTATTCCCCCGTGACCGTGGCGAACCGCCCTACTGTCGCCATCGCCGCCCCTGCCGCGAATGCGCGAGTGGAGGTGATGCCACTAGTGATTAGCGGTACGGCAGCGACCAAGCTGGGACTGGCCGCCGTCTTTTATCAACTGAACGATGGCCCATGGCTGCCTGCCAACGGGGGCAGCGTCTGGACAGTTTCCCTGACACCACTTCCAGGTCTCAATGTAATCCGTGTGAAGAGTTCGGATGTCTCTGGTGTGGAGTCGCTCGTGGTCACACGCAGCTTTACTCGCGTGGCGAGGTCCAACCTAACGCTAACAGTCGTAGGTCAGGGCACGGTGAAGAACGGCGGTTTCACGAGTCCGGTCGGCCTGGAGATCGGAAAGAACTACACGCTGACCGCCACGCCTAAAACGGGCTGGGTCTTTGAAGGCTGGAGCGGCGGGCTTGTCTCTACCCTGCCGGCGATCACCTTCACCATGCAGGACGGGATGGACGTGACGGCGACTTTTGTAGCCAACCCATTCACAGCAGTGGCGGGTGCTTATCTCGGGCTGGCACGCGCTGAATCTGACGCTCATGCCACCAGTGGTCTGCTGCGCTCGACGGTGACAACGGCAGGTGGTTTCTCCGGCACGCTACAACTCGGCGGCAAGAGCTTCAGCCTGAGCGGCAAGTTTGACAGCAATGGGCAGTGGGTGGGGCAAATCGCACGCCCGAAGCTGGTGCCGCTTTCGGTTCTACTGATGCTGGATGTAACGGGCGGCTCCGACACTCTGACCGGGCTGGTTTCAGACGGCAGCTTCACGGCAGCCATCCACACGGACCGTGCGACTTTCAAAGCGATTACCAACGCCGCGCCGAGTGCCGGGAAGTACACCTTTGCCATCGAACCGGAGGCTGGCGATGCCACAGCGCCTCCCGGCTACGGTGCAGGCACTTTGGTGGTGGATGCCGCAGGCAAGGCGACGCTGACCGGCAAGCTAGCGGATACCACAGCCATCACCTTCACGAGTCAGGTTTCGAAGAACGGCAGGTGGCCGCTGCATGTGCTGCTCTACACGAGCACGGGCTCCATCACGGGAGAGATGCTCTTTGCCGACCTGCCAGACAGCGACAGTGCAGGCGGGCTTTATTGGTTTAAACCTGTGCGGCC
Source organism: Prosthecobacter sp. (assembly GCA_044373575.1). Lineage (GTDB taxonomy): Bacteria > Verrucomicrobiota > Verrucomicrobiia > Verrucomicrobiales > Verrucomicrobiaceae > Prosthecobacter. The sequence goes on from JBILPY010000029.1 coordinate 10,205, forward strand.
TGCGGATGCCTTCTTCAAGAACGGCTTCGACACCCAACCGAGCCTGCTTGCCCAGCGCTTCACGCCGCCCGGCACTGGCGTGCGTATCCTAACTGGCTGGAACACGAGCAGTGGGGCTGGCGCAATTAAAGTCAGCGGTGTGGATCTGCCTTCCGAGTTGGCCCAGCCAGTGACCTGGACCGTGACGAACCTCATCCAGTCTGACCGTTCCATTCTGCCGAGTCTGACCGTAACGCCTGTGGTCAGCACGGGACTTTTCAGTGGCTCCTTCCTGCATCCCACGACGCGCAAATCCATGCCCTTCTCCGGGGCCTTGCTCCAGAAGACTCAGGAGAGCCTCGGCTGGCTCCAAGGCGCGACGAGCACGGGGACGGTGCTGCTTGAGAAAGCTCCTGCACCGTAGCTTAGCCAGCATTATTGACCCGATGCTCGCATGCGTGTCCCCACAATTTGCCTGCGGGATCAACGGTGCTTCTGTGCCGCTATTTTATCCTGCACAAACCCAAATCCTTCTCCTACTCTTGCCCTTCTCCGCGCAATGACCAGGGCCAACGCGACTTGGCCCTTCAAAAGCAATTTCCTAACAGTTCAGTCTGAGATGCTTGACGATGCCGACAGCTCACACGTCTATCAAGTGCATGAGTCTGCCCACAAACGCTTCCTCCACCCTAAAACACGATCTGGCCGTGCTGTCTGAACGTGCGTATCATGCCGTGGAGTGGTCGGAGCCGGTGCTGAAGCAGTATCATCGGGCCAAGAGATCGCTGCGAGGTGAGGATGGAGAAAGGCTACGGAAGCTGCATGACTGGGTTTTGGTGCCGTTGACCCTATGGCCCTTTGAAGTGCGTGATTTGCTCCGCGAGTCGCTGGCTCAGATCGACTCTCACAAGGCGCTCAACGAACAGCAGCGGCTGGTGATCGATCTTCTGCCGCCACCGCCGGACGCGGCCACCAGTGAGATCGTGGCTCAGCATGAGCTTCAGGTGCAGAGCGGAGTCTATGAAAACGTGGTGGGCAGCGCAGCCAAGTATGCCCAGCAAGAGGCCGAGCTGCGGGCTGATCCTGAGTTTCAGGCGCAGTGGGTACGCATCAAGGCCGCCTTTGACGTGACTATCCATGCCGAGAGTAAAGGAGTGATCCGCCGCACGATGAGCACCGAGCGCAATCTGCGGCCCGTATGGCCCAATCGTCTGGCTGAGCCGGCGGCTGCGTTTAGGACAGCCTTTGATGCCTTTTGCATGCGCTGGAATCTTTACGGTATGCAACACGACCAGCCACTACTGCTGAAACTGGCCGTGAACCTGACGCCCTACGCTACCATGATCGTCGTGCCAGCCTACTGGTCCTTTGATCCGAAGCGTGACATACGCTGGGGTGAGATCGCCAAGCTACACCGCACCAGAGCACGAGAGCGCCAGGGTAGCGCCCTGAAGGAAGGGAAAGCACTACGCCGCAAGCTAGCGCTGAAATTGACCAAACTCGATGAGGAAGCCACCAAGTGCAGACTGCGTGGTGAAAAGAAGCATGCCTTTCTCTGCGAAGGACTCGGCTGGGTGCCAGAGACAAGCGCCAAACGCCTCAGCAGACTGCGCGCCGAGTTCAAAAAGTAGGACACACTTTGGGGACAATCAGTTCCCTGTCTCGGCTATGGCTGCGGGTCTATCCCATGAGCCACCATGCTCACCACTTCCAAAATCACTGACAGCGAAACCGCACCACCCGCCGAGAAGACAGCGTTTCCTGCCAAAGACAGCCAGATGCCTCTTTTGTCACGCGTGGTGTGTGATCTCGCAGAGTGCGATGCCTTCTCACCGGGATACAAAGGGCCGCATGTTCCCGTGGTGGCGGCCTTTGGTGGAGGGCGGTTCCATCAATGCAAAATGAGCGGCAGCTTTGATCTCGGTCGCGCCATCGCTGAAAATGCCACTGCGCTTTACCGATCCGTTCGGCTGCTGTCTGTTGAGGACAGCCAGAAGCCCTGGGATGACCTCACCTTTCAGTTTGATCCACGCTCATTCCTCTATGCGGATGAAACCAGGATCATCGGCTATGCCGACAACGCCGATGAAGCCGAGGCATTGGCAACCCGCTTTCATCAAAGCTACAGCAAACCTCCCGAACCAAAAGCCGGTTCCTTTTATCTGATCAGGACAGGTCGCGAAATCAGTCGTGAGCTCGTCCTGCTGGGAAAGGATACCGTCCTCGACGAAAAGACACACACCCTTCACTACGGCACTGAAAGCTGGGAATGGCACGAGGGCTTCATCGCCAAAATTCGCGCGAGCAATCACGGCCTCACCATCTTCGAAGGCCCGCCCGGCACCGGCAAGACCTCCTACCTGCGCCACCTCATGGGCGTGCTCAAAGAGACACATCGCTTTTACTTCATCCCACCAGCGACCATGGGAGTGCTTTCCAATCCCGACTTCATCGGCTTCTGGGCTGAGCAGCGCCGCCGTTATGCTGATGTGCAGTTCGTCGTCATCCTGGAGGATTCCGACACTGCTCTCATGACTCGTGGTGCCGACAATCGCGAGCAAGTCAGCGCCATCCTCAATCTCTCCGACGGCATGTTGGCCGACTTTCTCCGCCTCCAAATTATCTGCACCATCAACTGCAATGTCGCCGACATCGACCAAGCCCTCCTCCGTCCAGGACGGCTGCTCTGCCATCGCGTCTTTGACCGTCTGCCGCACGAAGACGCCGCGCGTCTCGCCGCTCATCTGGGCAAAACGCTCCCTGGCATGGGCGACTACACTTTAGCTGAAATCTTCGCCAATGAACCACTCGCTCCCAGACCGCACCGATCCATCGGCTTTACTGCATGAACGCTTATGAAAATCGTCGCCATTGATTTTGAAACCGCCAACCACAGCCCGCTGAGTGCCTGCGCCCTCGGCCTAGCCATCTTCGAGGATCACGAACTCGTCGAATCACCCTACTGGCGCATTAAGCCGCCCAAAGGCCACGGCTGGTTCATCGAAGAATGGACCGAAGACATCCACGGCATCGGCTGGTTCGACGTGTGCCAGAAGCCTGAGTTCGGGGAGATCGCGCAGGAAGTCGTCACTCACCTAGCCGCCGCTGACCTCGTCGTCGCGCACAACGCCCCCTTTGACCTGCGCGTGCTGCACGCCCTGATGGAGCATTTCCAAATACCAGTCCCGCCCTTCCAGCACCAATGCACCCTGGAACTCTCCCGCCAAACCTGGCCCGACCTCCCCAACCACCGACTCAGCACTCTCGCCGCCCACATCGGCTGTGACCTGAATCATCACCATGCTCAGTCGGACGCCATCACTGCAGGGAAACTGTTGCTGAGAATCACGATAGAAACTAACCAGTCTATAACAGGGAAATAGCCATCCCATCCAAATCCAACATGACCTTTAAAGACATTTTTATAGACGAAGCTTCTGATAAACTCATCGAAGTACCTGATTACCAGCGAGCCTACTCATGGGAAAAAAAGCAGATCGATCTTTTTATCGGAGACATGGAAAAGCATCACGACCGGGGTGCTTACTACTTTGGGCATTTCATTCTCGAACAAGGCTGCAGCAGTTGGGAGTTAGTGGATGGTCAGCAGAGATTGACGACACTGGTTTTGTTTTTGTTGGTCTGTCAGTCGAAGCTTCCAAGCACCGAAAACATGCCCCTTTTTTGCCTACTCAAAAGATTTCGCACTGTTAACTATGACCAACCCGCCTTGGACAGTCTCATGGCTCAAACTGACTCATGGCCCAAACTTTATGGCAAAAAGCAGCCGTCGGATGAAGAGATTGTCTCATCCCTACACCTTAAAGCGTCTGAGTTTACTTTATCACAAAGAAGAATGGTGCATGCAGCTCTGCGCTTCCATGAGGCTTTCGAAAAAGAAACGCTCCGACTCGACAGGATTTCCGCATACATAAATGTCGTTTCAGAGTCCTTGTGTTCCAGGCATCTCACCTATGACAAGGCTGTGGCGGTCAATGTTTTCGAGATGCACAACACACGTGGGGTGGCGTTGAAACTGATCGAGGTGATCAAGGCCAAGCTGATGAGGTTTGTTTATCAGCATGGCGGTGAAGACAAAAACTCCTTGGTAAGTCAGATCCAGTCCGAGTTTGCCACTATTCACGCCATGGAGGAAAGACTGGCAGTCTCCAGTTTTAAGGGAGAAATGACCATGGAGAGCATTTTACGTCATCACCTCAGAGTCATTGATGACGGACAGAAAAAGGATCCTCAGGATTACAATACACTGGAGAAAAATGCAGGTTCTGACAAACTCATTGAGTTCATCGACAGCAGGCTCTCAAACCAAGTGGACAACTTTTTATCTTATCCCTTGAATCTGGCCCGTGAGCTAAAAAAGTCAGTCCGTATTCTTTGTGACATACTTCCGACTTGGGACGAAAAAGACCGAATGGTGGGTGACGTGATGATTCTGAGAAAAGGTATCAGTTGTGAGTTTTTTCTCCTGATCTGCCGGAGATTCGAATCCGCACCCGGCGAAGCCGATGGAACAATCTCCACCGGAATCCTGTTACTCTGGGAAAGGCTGCTCTTCACACACGACTTTCATGGTGAGCATCACAACCTCAAAGGAATGCGAGACAACTTTCCGGCAATCTACGCCAACCTCAGTTCCGATGAAGCAGATGTCGCTGCTCTCATCAAAAAGCATCTTGCCGTGGGCTTCAGACCGGACTGCACACCTAATCTGCAAAAGACCGTCAAAGAGCATCTAATCGCCAACCGCGAGCATGTGCTCCGTGATGCCTACAATTGGTGGATGGGAAAGATGGCTTATGCGCTCTACAAATATGAAATCCATCGAGGAGCAAAATTGCGTGGCGTCATGAAAGAGAAAGAATCCATTGAGCACATACTACCTCAGGGATGGGATTGGTCCTGGGCGGAGGATGGTGACAATCCGCCTAGAGAACTGGCAGGAAAGGAACTCTCGGAATACCGTAAAAAGACAGGGGAGCACGTCTCAAGCTTCATTCATGGAATCGGTAACCTTCTGTTAATTACACGAGAGGAAAATTCCAGCGTTAGCAACGACCACCCAGCAAAGAAGCGCTACACCGACTATTGTAGCGGTGGCTCATATGCTATTCATGACGAGAATCGTGAGCATTGGCTTTCATCAGCTAATTGGGAAAATTTGATACGATCCAGGGGAGAGGCGATTTTTGATTTCATAATTAATAACCTTTTGGCTGATGACAAGACCAGCACGGCACCTTGATGTTGACCGCAAAGCAATTCATCCAACGGATGAACAGCAAATGCTATGAGAGCTCATAGTTCGGCAATCATCTCGCGTTTTCAACTCACTTGAAGCACTCCATCCCATGCCCCTCCTTCCCACCACCCTCACCTACCCGGACTCGGAAAAACGGAAGCTTGATGCGCTGCGGCGGATCTTTGAGGATTGGATGGCGGCGGCGCTGAAGGCGGCCCCCGAACTCAAGGAGGAGATCGAGTGGATGGTGTTTGATGGCTTTTACCCATATTACTTCGGCAAGAGGCCGAGGGTGCTTTTCATCGGGCGGGAGGCGCGGGAGATTGAAGGGTTCAATTACCTGGACCTGCTGCACCACGCCTACCGGACAACCAAGGAGATCGGAGGCCGGCATTTGAACACAAGCCAGTTTCACCGGCGGATGCTTTACACGGCCTACGGCCTGATGAATGGCCTGCCAGAGTGGAAGGACATCCCGGACGCGGACGAGATCGGCGACGGCTTTGCCACGGCGGAGGGGGTGAGCTTTGCGTTCATGAACTTGTCGAAGTTTAGCAATGAGAGCGACCACTGGTCTTCAAACTGGCAGCGCATACAGGAGTCGGTGCGTCAGGCCACAATGGGGAGGAACTTCATAGCTGAGCAGATCGCGCTGCTGGAGCCGGATGTGGTCATCACCATGAACCTGGAGGGCTATTTCCCGGCACTGGGGGAAAAGCCTCAATACCTGGGCACCTACGGCGACGAATGTGTCTCAGCCTGGGCTCTGACCAGCCACCGTCACAAGTCGCTGCTGCTGGACGGATTCCATTTCTCCGCTCCAGGGAAGCGTGATCTGGATCATTTTTATCTGCCCTTCGTTGAGGCTGTGAGAGCACACCATCATTAACTTGCGAGAAACCCGATTCTCCTCCGGCTCTTGCTCTTCTCCCCCGTGTGTTCAGCCTTGGCCTTCTTCGCCTTCGCAATCTCCCGCTCCAATATCTCCTGCGTCACCATCCACCTGTCCGGGTCTGCATCCACACTCCCCGCATGAATCGCGTTCACGCAAATGTTTAGGATGTCCCCGCCGCTGAGGCCTCGTGAGAGGGCCGCGAGAACCGCGTAATCAGCCTGCACCCGATCTGGGTTGGGTAGATGGAGGGCGAAGAGCTCCCGGCGCATGGAGGCGTCTGGAACGCGGAACTTGATGTGGCGCTGGATGCGCCGCAGCAGCGCGGGGTCGTAGTTTTCAAACATGTTCGTCGTGACGATCACCACGCCATCGAACCGATCCAATTCCTGCATCAGGCAGTTGCGGTTCTGGTTGATGCTGGTGGAGCAGGACTCGCCGGTTGATATTCGCTTGGAGAGCAGGCTGTCGGCTTCATCGAAGAACAACACCGCGTCGTGCTCACGGGCAGCAGCAAAGGCGGCTTTGATGTGCTTGGCGGTGTCACCAAGGTATTTGGAAATGACCGCGCTGTAATCCACTTGGTAGAGCGGCTTGCCGAGACGCAGCGCGATGCCGAGAGCTGCGCGCGTCTTGCCGGTGCCGGGTGGACCGTAGAAGTTCAGGATGCAGCGACCCTGCTGCGGCTGGATGCTGCTCAGGTTCCAGATGCGGTCGAGATCAGCGCGGATCTCCAGCGCCCGCAGACCAGCAAGGATGTCGGTCTTCACCTCAGGATGCAGGATCAGCTTGTCGAGGTCATGACGGGGCTCCGGCTGCACCAGCAGCCCCACATCAGGGGGCGGTTCCTCTTCATCTCTTCTTCGGCGGCGCGGGTTGCGGTGATCCTCGGCGGTGGCTGCATCGGGTGGCAGTTCGATTTCAGGGGCGGTTCGTGTGGGCATGGTGGTGATGTGGGGTTTAGGTTCAGGCATGGGACTCCGCAGATTGCGTAGTTGCAGTGCCGCAAAGTGCGGCTTCGATTCGTGTGGTGTCGCTGCCTTGAACGATCTGGCGTGCATAGGCGGGGATGCGTCGGCGCAGGATGACCATCTGTTTGGGGCTGAGGCATCCGCGCCTTTGATACTGACGGGCGAAGCTGGTCAATATCTCAGCATCAGGTCCGGTGAACCCGATGCCGTTGCGTTCGATGGTGGCCTCGCGGCACTGCTCGTCGGCGGTCTGGTTCTGGTAGATGCGCAGCAGGGCGCGCAAGGCCCAGCGGTCGTTGCTGGCAAGGCGATGGCGTAGTTGTTCGATCATGTCTTTCTTGCTCATGGGTAGGTGGATTCAGGTTCATTGCCCTTGCGGGCCGTCTCCTTGCCTCGTCACCGTGGCCGCGTGTGTCGCACCGTTTTGATCGCCATATTGGCGCTCGAACACCTCCATAAAACCCTGCTGCTTGATATTGAAGTCCCATTGTTTGGCGAAGCTGCGCAGCTCTTTCATCCACTGTGACTGCTTCACCTTGATCAGGCCTTCGCGGCTCGCCTCCGCCACGACTTGGTAGGCTCCGAGGTAACTGTTTTCAAAGGTGAGCGGTGTCCACGTCGTGCCCTCTGCCGATGGAACCACGAGGAACGTGATCTCGGGATCACGCATGGCATCGCCTTTCTGTTCGCTGTAATGCGCGATGCTGAGTTCATACGCGCCGTTTAGATACGGACCGCCGATCACCTCAATCACCAGCCGCATGAACGGCGGGTTTTCAAGGCGCAGGTAGCTAGTGCGGACGGCTTCAAAGCCGCCGTGTTGATCAATCATGGTCTGGATGTTTTGCATGGTCGTTTGCTATGGGGTTTGGGGTCACCACTCGAAG
>JBILPY010000304.1:0-5533 GCA_044373575.1 Prosthecobacter sp.
CCTATCCATGCTCAGGAGCCCGCTCCTGCAGCGGGCGCAGAAGCTCCCACGAAGATTGAGCACACGCTCATGGATCGTTTCCATGAAGGCGGCTGGGTCATGTATCCCATCACAGCTTGCTCCATCGCTCTCATCTGGCTCACGGTGGACCTCTGGATGCGCACCAGCCTCAAAAAGATGGCTCCTCCTGCCGCCGTGGCTCAGATTCAGGATCTCTTCCGTGCCGGCGACTATGTCGGCGCCTATCAGTTCGCCAAAAACAATCCATCCCCCTTTAGTGATGTGTCCCGCGTTGCTCTCAGTTTCGTTGGCGATGGAGAGGAGGCGGTCGATAACGCTCTGTTCACCGAGTTGAACAAGGTGAACTCCACCATCACCACCCGCATCAATTACCTTTCCGTGATCGGGGTTTGCACGCCGATGATCGGTCTGACGGGCACCGTGACTGGGATGATGAGCGCCTTCGCCACTCTCGGCACCAGCGGCGTGGGTGATCCGTCCAAACTCTCCGGAGCTATCGGTGAGGTGCTCATCGCCACCGCGTCGGGCCTCTTCATTGCCGTGCCGGCCTTCATGTTCTTCTATTTCCTGCGCAACCGCCTCCAGTCCGCCATGACAGGGTTCCAGGACGTCATCTCTGCTCTCTTCCGCAAGATGCCTTACAGCCATCTCAAAGATGCACACGTGGGCGAAGAAGAGTTCTACGCAGCCATCCCGAACTGGGTCGGTGGCGAGCCTGTGGCTGTCGCTGCCTGATTAGCATTGATCTGTAATACCAACTTTAACCTGATACCACTATGGGCGGAGGAGGCGGAGGCGGCGACGGCGAACCAGAGTTCCAGATCGCTCCGATGATTGACGTGCTGTTGGTGTTGCTCATTTTCTTCATGAGCATCACCTCGGCGCAGGTGCTTCGTATCGACAAGGACATCAAACTCCCCGTCGCTGCGGACGCGAAAAAGAAGGAGGACAAGAACGCCATGTTCGAAGCCGCCATCAACATCCGCTGGCTCTCGGGCAAGCAGGAATCCAAGATCAAGCTCGATGATCGCGAACTTCCAAACGAGGAGATCGTGAGCACACTCACCGAGCGTAAAAACAACAATCCGACCTACCGCGTCGTCATTCGTGGAGATCGCGATACTCCAGCGGTGGAAATTCAGAAGGTCATGGCCTTGATTGCCCAGTCGGGCATTGATGACATCTCCTTCTCAGCCCTCAACCAGGACAACTGATCTATCATGGCCCACGGACACGGCTCAAAGCATCGCACCATCGAGACTGACAATCTCGTCATGGGCTTCCAGATTGCACCCATGATTGACGTGGTCTTCGTGATCATGCTCTTTTTCATGGTCATGGCTGGCGCAGTCAAGGTGGAGCGCGAACTCAAGACGCAGCTCCCCGGTATCGGTACGCCAGCCCTCAGCAATGAGGACACTCCGCCCGATGAAATCATCGTCACCGTCGAGGAGACAAACATCGTCACGCTCAACGAGGAAGAATTCGATACACCAGAGAACAAATCTCTGCCCAACTTTACCGCCACACTGATGCGCCTCAAGCAGGAGGCTGACAGCCGCAATGCCAAAGTCATGGTCACCATCCAGGCTGAGGAGCAGGCCCGCTATGAGCGTGTCATAGATGTGCTCAACGCCATGGCCAAAGCCCGTATCGGCAACGTCACCTTCACCGTGGGTGGCGAGGAGTTCTGATTTGTAGAATAGACTTTCGAGTCTTTGATTTTGGCCTGGAAGCACAACCGCTTCCAGGCCTTTTCATTTCTGCGTGATGATCACCGGCGGCCCATCAAACTTTGGCCGGGTTTGCAGCAGTGTCACATCCAGCACCGCCTGCACCCGCGCTAGATACTCCCGAAGATAGGTCGTGGGAGCGATGCTGCGTGAGACGTCGGCGGCGTCGAATCCCACGGCATCCAGCCCATGCCGACGAGCCAGGAAGATGGCCCGCTCATTGTGGAAATGCTGGGAGATGATGATGAAGCGTGTCTGGCCGAAGATGCTCTGAGCACGCACCACTGAATCAAGCGTGCGAAAGCCAGCGTAGTCGCAGTAGATCGCCGCCTCCGGCACGCCTCGGGCGACCATTGTTTCCTTCATGGCCGTGGGTTCGTCGTAGTCGTGGCTGCCGTTGTCCCCGCTGACGATGAATGCCTTCACTTTGTCCGCGCGATACAGCGCCACGGCCGCAGCGATACGATGCTCGAAGAACAGATTCGGGCTGCCCGCGACCTTCGGTGAGCAGCCAAGAACAAGCGCGACTGCGGTGACTGGCACCGATTCCACCATGTTATGGCAGCGGCTGGAAGCGGAGTGCTTCACCCACGCATCGCAGCTCCAGATGGCGGCGGCGTTCAGCCAGAAGCCGATGACGAAGAGCAGCATGGCTTTTCTCCAGGTCAGCCAGCGAGAGATGAGAGACAGACGCATGTGCTGACGATACTGCTGCGCTTCGCCAAGACCGCAAGCACCGCCCATCATGACCCGCCGACACTTTCTCACGACCACCGCCGCCTTTGCTGCTTCTCAATCCCAAGCAGCCACACCTCGGCTGAAGATCGGCCAGATCGGCACCAGCCATGCTCATGCAAGTGGCAAGATGGCGTCCATGCGTGGACTGCCGGATCTCTGGGAGGTCGTAGGCTTCGTAGAGGCTGATGAAGCCCGCCGCCATAGTGCCGCTGAAACGCCGACCTATCGTGGCCTGCCATCTCTGACCGAGGCTGAACTTCTCGGCAATGCCGAGGTGAAAGCTATCGCCGTCGAGACAGATATCGCCGACTCCTGCGCCACGGCTTTGCGCTGCCTCCAGGCGGGTAAACATATCCATCTCGACAAGCCGGGCGCGCTTGGTCACGACGAATTCAAAGCCATGCGTCTGGAAGCCGAGATGCGTGGCTTCACGGTGCAGATGGGCTACATGCTGCGCTACAATCCGGCCTTTGAGCTGCTCTTCCACGCTGTCCGCGAAGGCTGGCTCGGTGAGATCACTGAGATCGATGCCGCGATGGGCAAACTCGCCGACCCAAGCACGCGTGGGAAACTCGGTGAACTCGAAGGTGGCGGCTTCTTCGAACTCGCCTGCCATGTCACCGATGCCGTCGTCACGCTGCTCGGCAAGCCCAAGGCCGTTCATGCCTTCTCAACACCGACAGGAGCCGATGGCGTGAGGGATAACCAGATGGCTGTGCTCGAATATGCGAAGGCCACCGCCACGGTCCGCTGCAATCACGCCGATCCTTTTGGCGGGCCACGCCGCCGCTTCAATGTCACCGGCACCAAGGGCACTTTTGAAATCGTCCCGCTGGAGTCCGGCAAGGTGAACCTCTCACTCACCCAAGCCCAGGGCGGCTACAAGAAAGGCACGCAGTCCCTCGTGCTCGATGTGCCGAAGGACCGCTACATCGGCGAATTCACCGACCTCGCGAAGATCGTCCGTGGTGAAAAGAAACTCGATTGGGATGCAGCGCACGACATTGCCGTGCATGAGACGGTGCTGCGTGGAGCTGGCGTGTGGCGTTGACCTGTGAGCCGATCACCTTTATCAAAAACCACCATGTCCTTCCCATTCCGTTCCCCACGTGACACCGTCGGCGGCATCACCGTCTTTGGCCGCATCGTCGATAAAATCCGCTATCAGGCCCGCGAAGGCAAGCTGCCCGATGGCTACCACCTCGACTTCATCCCCGGCAGTCGCACCTTTGATGATCGCATCTGCACCCTGCTCGGCGTCAGCTTCGCTGCGCTTACCGCCCGCGTGTTGGAAGGTGGCACGGATGAGGAAGTGCTCGAATGGTGCTTCCAAAACGGGCGCAAACCCGATGATGAGCACATCCGCCTCTTCAATGGCTTCATGCAAAAGCGCGGCTGGCGCGATGAAGCGACGGCGGGGCTGATCCAGCAACGCGCAGAAGCTGGGCTCGGTCATCGCGAGGACATCGTCACCTTCTTCGATCTCATGGATGTCGAGGAAGGCCGGACGCCGTGATCACTTTCGCAGTCGATCCCGCAGATACAGTGCGCAGCCGAGCGGCAGGCCGATGAGCCAAAGCAGCCTCGGCAAGACGGGCCGCAGGCTTTTCCACTGCTGCATGACACCTGCATGGCAGTGCAGGCTGAAGCGCGTGAACTGCACCGCCACGCGAAGCAGCTTTAGCGGGGCGGTGGTGACGTATCCGGCCTCCAGATTCAGCACCATGCCAAACATTCGCCGGTGCCCGTCCGCATTCGTTGCCGGATCAGAGCGCCCATGTACGAGCGATGGCGCGTCCATCCAGTAGATGCGCAGTTGCTCGTTCACATGTCGCGTCTCGTAGCGCTGCGACACTTGCGACCAGACATAGGACTCGGGGATGAAGTTGCCCTCGCAATCGTCAGGGAAAGGGAACTCACGCAGCACATCGAGCCGCAGAAATCCCCATTTCTCCCCATGCACACGATGCACATACTCCAGTTCGGCGGCGGTGCAGTCGAGCGGATCAGACGGGAAGCGATTTCCCACCAGCCTTCCATCCTGATCCTGGCAAAGGCCTGTCACGCCGGAGAAATGAGCGCGTTCACTCTCGGGGATGCTTTGCCAGTGGAAATGCAGCCGCTCCAGCGCCTGCGGCACGCAGCCATCATCCGAGTCGAGTTTGATGTAGAGCTGCCCCTGCGCGATTCCCAGGCAGTGATTGTGCACTCGATGTGCCCCGCCATGGGGACGCGGCTCGTAGCGGATCGGCAGCAGTCCTTCCTCCTGCCAGCCGGCGATGAGCGCCGCCGTGCCATCCGTGCTGCCGTCATCTACGATCAGCCATTCAAAGTCCCGAAACGTCTGCGCTTTCAGACTCTCGTAGCAGCGATGAAGCGTGTGCGCCCGATTGTAAGTCGGGGTATAAACGGTGAAAAGTGGGGCGGACATGCTCGATGTAATTTCAACGATAATGCGCCCGGCCCGTTTGTCTCAGGCGTTGTTTATGTTGACGGCATGGAACGCCTTGCCGCAGGCAGGAAAGCGGTCCACTGAATCCTCCGCCACTCCGCCCATGCCTTTCCTCGACAAACTTGAAGCCCGCTTTGGACGTTTCGCCCTCCCTGGGCTGGTCCAATTCATCGCCGGATTGCAATTGTTGACCTTTATCATCTTCACGATGCTCCAGCCGGAGGGTAAAGCTGCCTACCTGGACTTCCTCACACTGGATGGTTCACGTGTGCTGCATGGGCAGGTGTGGCGTTTGTTCACCTACATTTTCATCCCTGGGACGCTGAATCTTCTATGGGCCATCATCGGGACCATGTTTCTCATGTGGCTTGGGCGGGGCCTGGAGGCAGCCTGGGGGCCGTTCAGGCTCACCCTTTACTTCGTTGGTGGAATGCTGGCAGTTGCTATCGGCTCCATGATCTTTGGCTACACGGCCACGGGCTTGTTCCTCTTCCAGAGCCTGCTGCTCGCCTTTGCGGTGATTTATCCCAATGAGGAGATTTTGATGTTCTTCATCATCCCCATGAAGATCAAATGGATCGCATGGCTT